>CALKJD010000059.1 GCA_937995755.1 uncultured Saprospiraceae bacterium
GCAGCAATTGGTGGTATAGTAGCGTATCCAGTTATTGGATTACTATCTGCTTATTTAGAATGGAAGTCTATTTTTATAGTCGTTGGTGCGCTTGGATTATTATGGTTGTTACCTTGGTTGTATATTGTAAAATCAGGGCCAAAAACACATCCTTGGTTATCAGATGTAGAGAAAAAATATATCCTTTCTGGACAAAAAAATCAAGATATTGATGAAGATGGTAATTATGATGACGGATATGTACCTACTACAACAGAGTTATTAAAACATAAAGAAAGTTGGGGAGTTATTATTGCTTCCGCAGCATTAGATCCTATTTGGTGGTTATTTATAGTTTGGATACCAATCTACTTGTCTGAAGTATTTGGTTTAAACGTAAAAGAGATTGCATTTTCTGCGTGGTTACCTTATGTTGGAGCTATGATTGGTGCATGGGCAGGAGGGCTTATTGCACAAAATAGACTTACGGCTGGTTGGTCAGTAGATAAGACAAGAAAAATGGTAATTACTTTAGGGTGTCTCATTATGATACCTTGTTTTTTCCTTCTGAAAGATCCAGGAAGTGCAACGAATGCGGTCTATATTATGGCAGTGTTATTATTTGGCTTTCAGACAGCTATTGGTAATGTACAGACGTTGCCGAGTGATATGTTTAGCGGAAAAGTTGTAGGAACATTATCTGGATTTGCGGGTACCGCAGCTAAGCTTGGAGCTTTTGGTTTGACGGCTTTAATTCCAATGTTGACGGCTGGCAAAAACTTTACACCTGCATTTTTAATAGGTGGCGCCTTAGCAATAATAGCCTTGCTAGCAGTATGGGTATTGTGCCCTAAGATCGAGCCATTGAAACCTAAGTATTAATAGTTTATTGAGAATTGAATCTTTATTGAGATAGTAATAAAATTAAATAATAAATAGAATAAAATAATTAAATATGAGTAATAAGAAAGTAGCTATAGTGACCGGTGCCACAGGTGGTATTGGATTTGAAGTAGCAAAGAGATTGGGTACTGACGGATATACTGTTATATTAAATGGTATCAATGATGAGGCTGGAGCACAGAGAGCTGCAGAGCTAGTTGCAGAGGGCATCGACGCTGAATATTATGGATTCGATGTAACTAATGAAGAAGCAGTTACTAAGAACATTGTGGCCATTGGTGAAAAATATGGAAAAATAGATACGCTTGTAAATAATGCAGGTGGACTTGGTGGAAGATCAAGATTCGAAGTAATGACGACAGAGTTTTACAGAAATGTAATGGCGTTAAACTTAGATTCAGTATTCTTTGCTTCTAGAGCGGCTATACCATACCTTAAAAAAGGTGAGCACCCATCTATCATAAATTATACATCTAATGCAGCATGGAATGCAGGAGGACCTGGAGCAGGTATCTACGGTACGTCTAAAGCAGGAGTACATGCTATTACGAGAGCATTAGCAAAAGATCTTGCTGAGTATGGAATTAGAGTTAATGCGGTATCTCCAGGTACTATTGATACTCCATTCCATAAGCAAATCAAATCAACGAAGCCAGAAGTTTTCGCTTCATGGGCAAATAATATTATGTTGGGAAGATTAGGACAACCAGAAGATGTTTCTGGTGTTGTTTCTTTCTTAGCAAGTAAAGATGCTTCATTCATTACTGCTGAAACTATCCAAATTGGAGGTGGACAAGCATTAGGAATCTAATCTGAAAGATATATATTTAATAGATTTTTGTGATGAATAACTTAAAAGGAAAAGTTGCTATAGTGACTGGAGGTTCTAGAGATATAGGTAAAGCTATATCTATTAAGCTAGGATCTTTAGGAGCTAGTGTAGTGGTCAACTACTTTAGAAGTAAAGAAGATGGCGAAGCTACTGTCAAAGCCATTAAAGATGCAGGAGGCAGTGCCGTAGCTGTGCAAGCAGATATGACAAGATGGGACGAGTGTCATAAGCTCGTGCTTAAGGCGCAAGAGGTTTTTGGAGATAAGATTCATATTTTAGTGAATAATGCGGGTGGCTTAGTAGCCAGAAAAACGCTAGCTGAAATGGATGAATTATTTTGGGATAACCTTATGACGCTTAATCTTAAGTCAGTATTTATGATGCATAAAGCTGCAGTACCTTATATGCCTTCAGGAAGTTCTATCATAAATTTAGCTTCTCAAGCAGCACGAGATGGTGGAGGTGGGGGTGCCTCTGCCTATGCTGCATCTAAAGGAGCAGTAATGACTTTTACACGAGGCATGGCTAAGGAGTTAGGCCCTAAAGGTATAAGAGTAAATGCTTTGAATCCAGGTATGATAGCAACAACGTTTCATGATACATTTACGCCTGATGCAGTAAGAGAAATAGTAGCAGAAAAAACGCCATTAAGAAGAGAGGGTACAGCAGAAGAAGTGGCAAATTTAGTAAGTTATCTTGCTTCAAATGAAGCATCATTTGTAACAGGAGCGAATTTTGATATTAATGGAGGACTAGCCTTTAGCTAGTAATATAAAATTGAAAGGGTTGTAAGAAGTTTAGAAATGGGTACGGTTAGTTGATGTCACAAGCATTGATTTATTCAAATCTGTAATTTCTATTAATGCAATCTTTTCGATTATTAATCTTTTTTAATTTAAAAACAGAAATGGGAAAAGTAGTAACGTTCGGTGAAATAATGTTGAGATTGAGTCCTCCAGGATTTAATCGATTTTCACAAGCCAATAGTTTTGATGTAGTATATGGTGGCGGAGAAAGTAATGTCGCTGTATCATTAGCAAATTATGGCCTAGATACTCAGTTTGTAACACGACTACCTAACAATGATTTAGGAGAGTGTGCACTGATGGAAATGAGAAAACGAAATGTGGGAACACAGTTTGTAGAAAGAGGCGGTGAACGTCTAGGAATTTATTTTCTTGAAACAGGAGCTGTTAGTAGAGGAAGTAAAGTAGTCTACGATAGAGCACATTCGAGTATGTCAACTATAGAAAAAGGAATGGTTGACTGGGAAAAGGTGTTTGAAGGCGCTAGTTGGTTTCATTGGACAGGAATCACTCCTGCAGTCTCTCAAGGAGCAGCGGATGCCTGTCTTGAAGCGATACAAGTCGCTAATAGAATGGGTATTACAGTTTCGACAGACCTTAATTATCGTAAGAAGCTTTGGAACTACGGTAAGTCACCAATGGATGTGATGCCTGAGCTAGTTGCTGGGTGTGATATCATATTGGGTAATGAAGAAGATGCAGAGAAGCACTTTGGACTACATCCAGAAGGTGTAGATGTTACTCATGGTGGATCAGTGGATGGTAAAGCATACTTATCAGTTCTCAAGCAATTGATGGAGATGTTTCCTCGAGCTAAAAAAGTAATAACAACACTTCGTGGGTCTATATCGGCATCACACAATACATGGTCAGGGGTTTTATATGATGGTAAAACATTGTACGAAGCGCCAGAGTATGACATTACACACATAGTAGACCGTGTAGGTGGAGGTGATAGCTTTATGGGTGGATTGATTTATGGCTTAATGCAATACAAAGGTGATGATCAAAAAGCGCTTAATTTTGCAGTAGCGGCTTCTTGTCTGAAGCACACCATAAAAGGAGATGCTAATTTAGTGACAGTAGATGAAGTAGAGAAGCTGATGAGTGGTGATGCAAGTGGAAGAGTAAGTAGATAGTATTTTATAGGTATAAAGAATTGAAGAGTTACGCAATCTTGGCGGATTTAAATTTAGTCAAGTTTGTAATAGCTCTTCAATTTTTTTTCTTAGATTTCCGATTGAGGAATTATATTTAAAATAAAGAACAACAATTATATTTTTAATATGGGAAGATTTTCAAGAATTGAGGTAGCGAATGTGATGAAAGAAACAGGGCTAGTTCCATTGTTTTTTCACAATGACATTGAAGTAGCGAAAAAAGTGACCAAGGCATGTTATGATGGTGGTGCTAGATTACTTGAGTTTACAAGTAGAGGAGATTTTGCCCATGAAGTATTTGGAGAACTTTCAAAATACTGTAATAAAGAATTGCCTAATATGGTATTAGGTGTAGGGTCTGTAACTGACGCTGCTTCAGCCTCTATTTATATGGCTCTTGGTGCTAATTTTATTGTCACTCCTGTATTGCGTGAAGATATTGCAATTGTATGTAATCGTAGAAAAGTAATGTGGTCTCCAGGATGTGGATCATTGACTGAGATATGTCGAGCAGAAGAACTAGGTTGTGAAGTTGTAAAACTATTTCCAGGTGGAACGTATGGTCCAGGTTTTGTTAAGGCGATCAAAGGGCCTCAGCCTTGGACAAGTATTATGCCTACAGGAGGAGTATCTCCAACAGAAGAAAACCTTAAAGGTTGGTTTGATGCAGGAGCTACTTGTGTCGGTATGGGATCTAAGTTAATTACCAAGGATATGGTGAAAAATGAGGACTATGCAGGGATCCAAGCGAATTGCGAAAAAGCCTTAGAAATTATCAACGCTGTAAGAAATTAGTCTCGTTTCTTCATTTTGTCATAGATAGCGAATACTAATTTTAATAAGAGCAGGCTACCTATAAGCAAGCCAAATAGCATTAGTAAGTAATCTGTCTGCATTGATTGATATTCCATGTCACTTACTATTTAATAGATTTGAATGATTTGGCAACTCCCCAAAGTATAAGACAGGGGAGTCCAATATACTTTGCCTCACTGGCTAAAACTTTTAGTCCCCACTCACTAAAAAACCTAGAGGCACTAATAGGAGATACCTTGATCACTCGCCAAGGAAGGAAATACCGATCTATGTCAAAAGGCGCAAAGAATGCAACGCCAGCACCACCTGTAGTCAAAGCATCTAAAATCGAATGTGAGACCGTAGCCAAAAAGTAAAAAGTTAATAGCTTCCACTGATCAGTGGATTTATTTTTGCTGTGAAATATCAATATCAATAAGATAGACCATAAGAATGCAAAGAAGATGGAGTGAGTCATACCTCTATGTCCCCAAAGATCCTCGTAAGGAATTCCATATTTGAAAGCTAAGACATCGATGTCTGGCATAATGGAAGATGCAATCCCCAAAAATATAACACGCTTCTGCATCAAAAACTTAGGAAAGAATCTGCTTGCGGTAAACGCTGCGGCGGCATGTCCAAAGGCTGAGGCCATCTAGTAATGTGTTCTTATTTATTGTAAATAGAGCTTACGAACTCTAAGTTTGTAAAAGATAGTAGCTTATACTTATAACAATTGTCCTTTGGCTCTGAGTTAATACCGTTTACTATTGGAAATTAAATCTTCGGAATGATATAACTTATCGCATAAAGAATAACGATTGTTTTACAATATAGCGGTAGCTTCGATTTCTATCAACATGTCAGGATCCACTAATCTAGTAATCTCCACCATGGTACTTGCTGGGCGAATATTGCTGAAGAATTCACCGTGAGCTCGTCCAAACTCTTCGAATAACTCAATGTCTGTGACATACATACGCGTACGTATAACATTATCAATAGACCCACCTAAGGCTTCAATGGCCTCATTAATAATCTCCAATATGCATTGGGTCTGAAGGTAAGGATCTCCAACCCCCACAAGTTTTCCATCCTTCATCGCAGTTGTTCCAGCGACCTCTATTGTATTGCCAATTCGGACAGCTCTAGAGTAACCGACTGAAGATTCCCACGAAGCACCAGAAGAATAATGGATAGGTTTCATAGCATTACGAAATTCAAGTATTGTGAGGTATTATAGCAATCATAATCTCAATCTAAATTACGGACAAAGACTTTTATGATTCTTATATTTTTGTGAGCATATCACTGATAGCATTGTATGGATTCACTCCTTGGTCAAACGACTGTGCAGGCCACACTTGCTTGATGATACCTTCCTTGTCTATAAAGAAATACCGTGGATACCCAAGGTCAGAAGCATAGGCCATTTGACCAAAAACATCTGCATTAGGTATGACTGTAAAGTTGATATTGTTGGCATCAGCAAATGCTTTTACTTCAGATTTGGTTCCTCTAGCAAAGCTTAGAATGATTAAATCCTTGTTGTGCTCTTGAGTCGCATTAAGTGCATTGATGTGTCCTGTGGAGAGTGTCTCATCTTTTGACCAAAACCACAAAATCACTTTTTTGCCTTTATAATCTCCTAGGAAATGTTCCGTACCATTGATATCACTCGCTAAAAACTTCTCGGCAGCTTGGCCTTCAAATGCTTGTGCCATCTCTCTTACAGGTGGACTAAATTTACCGAAGTCAACAAGGAAATGAGATCCGTCTTCTGACATCGCTTCTTGAGCAAAAGCCGCCATAAAGAAGGCCGCAGAAAAGATAAATGTGAATATTATTTTCGCTTTCATATTTAGTAATTATGCTAGAATTTGAATAATATGGAGTAATCAGCAAGCAGTAAGATGATTACATATTACAATTATATCAAATATGATGCTAGATTTTTTAGGTCGCTAACTTTAATATCTGCTTCGATGTCTCCATTGGTTCCATCTAATACTAACGCAGTAGTCATACCTAATCTTGTACCAAATTGCATATCACTTAATGTGTCTCCGACCATGATGCTTTTAGCAAAGTCAATATTGGGAAATTCTTCTTGGGCTTGTAGAGCCATTCCAGGATTGGGCTTGCGACACACAGGCTCAAATACAGCTAAGTGTGGACAATAATAGATTTGGTCGATTCGACCATGGGCAGCTTCAATACCGTCCATCATGTGGTCATGCACAAGCTTAAGCTCTTCGTGGGTAATGATCTCTCTGTCGATACATTGTTGATTGGTTACGATCACTACAGTGTCAAAGAGAGGGGAGAGTTCAAAAATCCCTTCCAATGCATTGGGGAGAAACTCAAATTCACCTATGTTTTTGACATAATCATCTATAAGTCTACGATTGATTGTACCATCGCGGTCTAGGAATAAGGTCCAAGAAGGGTCTATTGTAAGTTTATGCATATTATCAACAACCGATTCTAAAGGCTTTTTAGTTTCAACACAGTGAATATGTTTTGAGTATTGTAGTCATAAGTAGGGGGTCGGCTTTTGATTGATGTTTACTAATATATGAGGGGAATTCTATCTTTGTAGTCTCAATGTGTTCAGGGTACTTCTTACTTAGGGTCTAACTTCAGTAATGTTTTCTAATACAATATTGCCGATATAGCAGATAAACAGGTGATTTGTAAACAAATGGAATGCTTTGAGAATTAGATTGTAGAATAAATAAATCGATTTTTGAAAACCTAATTAGCGTACTCTCTCGTACTTTATAATATGAAACGACATTTACCAATTTTGGCTTTTTTATTTTTTTCATTGGACATGATAGCCCAAAGTGTTATCGGTAATGTGAGAGACCATAGCAACTTACCTATTATCGATGCTTTTGTATATGTTACATCTACAAAAGTACATACGCATACAGATGTAGTAGGGCATTTTAAATTGGATGATATAGTACTAGGGGACACATTAGTAGTGTCTTACCTCGGATATGAGACGGTAAGAATGAGAATAGATGAAAATGCGATGGCAGATCCTTTATTGATCACATTAGCAGCGGGTAAAATCATGCTTGATCAGGTAAAGGTGACGGGTTCGATGCGGAGTACTAGTCAAATTAGTAGTATCGATCTAAAGTTAAGTCCAGTGAAGTCTTCTCAAGAAATATTGCAGAAGGTTCCAGGTCTTATTATTGCTCAGCATGCAGGGGGTGGTAAAGCAGAACAAATATTTCTCAGAGGTTTTGATATAGACCACGGTACAGATATCGCTATCTCGGTAGATGGTATGCCTGTCAATATGGTGTCGCATGCGCATGGTCAAGGGTATAGTGATCTTCATTTCTTAATTCCTGAGACAGTTAATGATATCGAGTTTGGCAAGGGGCCTTATTATACGGATATTGGAAATTTTGGAACCGCTGGATATGTTAACTTCTCAACTAAGGATAAGATAACAGAGAGTGTTATCGGTGCTGAGTATGGAAGGTTTGATACCAGAAGAGTTTACAGTTTAATTGACCTTTTGGGTAATGTTCAAAATACAGATGCTTACATAGCTACGGAGTATATTTTTAGCGATGGCCCATTCGAATCTTCTCAAAATTTCAATAGATTAAATCTGATGGGAAAGTTGGTTACAACTTTTGACGACGAATCTAAATTAACGTTACAAGCGAGCTACTTCGATAGTAAATGGGATGCATCTGGACAGATCCCTCAGCGATTAGTAGATGACGGAACACTCTCTAGATTTGGTGCGGTAGATGATACAGAAGGCGGATTTACGAGTAGAACCAATCTAGCCGCGAATCATATGAAAGTACTTGGTGGAAATAGTTATGTGAAAACCAATGCATATTTTATTAATTATGATTTTCAATTGTTCTCTAATTTTACTTTTTTTCTAGAGAATCCTATTGAAGGAGATCAAATAATGCAACAAGAGACGCGTAATGTGTACGGATTGGAATCACAATTTTTTAATACGCGAGACTTTACAGACTTCTCCATGTTTAATCATTTGGGAATAGGCTTAAGACATGATAATATTGATAATAACCAGCTCTCTTCTACATTAAATCGAGTTACATTAAGAGAGCGCTTTGCGTTTGGGAATGTGGATGAAACAGACATGTTTGCTTACGCGAATACAGAATTTGATTTTGGAAATTGGTTAGTAGTACCAGGACTTAGAATGGACTTTTTTTCGTTTGAATATGTAGATCTACTGCAGACTCAATATAGTACCCAATCAGAGAATGCGACAGTAATTTCACCTAAGCTTAATCTGATTTATAATCCCAACTCTAACCTACAGTTTTACCTAAAGACAGGTAAAGGGTATCACTCGAATGACACTAGAGTGGCAATCAATAATCAACTGAAGACAATTCCTGCAGCTTATGGTGCTGATCTCGGAACCGTATGGAAGCCCAATAAGAAAGTGTGGATCAGTGCGGCATTGTGGTATTTATATTTGGAGCAAGAGTTTGTATATGTAGGAGATGCTGCTATCGTAGAACCAAGCGGTAAGACAAGGAGATCAGGTATTGAGTTAGGTACACGGATTCAATTAAGTGATAATCTATTTTTTGATACCGATGGTACTTATACGATTGCAAGATCTATAGAAGAAGGCATTATGGAGGGCGAAGATTATATTCCTCTGGCTCCAGATCTTACTATCGCTGGAGGACTGAGTTATAATGCGGATAGATTGACAGCAGGAGTAAGGTATCAATATATCAAAGATAGACCTGCTAATGAAGATAATAGTCTAGTAGCTGAAGGATACATGGTCGTGGAAGGAAATCTAAACTATAAATTTGATAATATAACTCTAGGAATCGCAGTTGATAATCTATTCAATACAGAATGGAATCAAGCGCAATTCGCCACTGAATCTAGATTGCAAAATGAACCCACTTCAGTAGAAGAAATTCATTTTACTCCTGGAACACCTTTCTTTCTCAAAGGAATATTTGAGTTCCGGTTTTAAATCAAAGCGTTTATTATTAGTCGCTCCAATGGTTATTTGGGACGCTATCAATTTCATATAAATAATTGTTATTAAGGTCAGTGATTAGAAATATTAATCTAAAATTAAAGAAGAGTCCAATCATCAAAAAACTGAGCACAAAAAAAAGAAGACTCATCCTAAGATAAATCTTCTTTTTAATAATTATTTATATGCTGATTGTTAAGCTAGCATCATCAGTGGACTTTCGAGCATACTCTTTAAAGTCGCCAAGAAATTAGCTCCAGTTACTCCATCTACAACTCTATGGTCGCATGATAGCGTTACTTTCATCATGTTACCTACTACGATTTCACCATCTTTTACGATTGGTTTTTGCATAATAGATCCTACTGCCAAGATACATGCATCAGGTGGATTGATGATGGCTGTAAATTCTTCAATACCAAAGTTGCCGAGATTAGAAATAGTGAAAGTATTTCCAGTCATCTCTTCGGTAGATAATTTTTTGCTTTTTGCTTTTCCTGCTAGTTCTTTTACTTCAGCATTGATCTGAGTAAGAGATTTTAGGTCAGTATCGCGTACTACAGGTACCATTAGACCATCAGGAATAGCTACAGCCACGCCGATGTTAATTTCTTCATGATACGTAATCTTATCTCCATGCCATGAAGAATTGATTGCTGGGTGCTTTCTCAGTGCTACCGCCGAAGCTTTCATGATGATATCGTTAAACGATACTTTAATGTCAGGATTTGCATTGACTTGCTTACGTGCCGCCATAGCGTTATCCATATTGATCTCTACGGTCAAGTAGAAGTGAGGTGCACCAAACTTGCTTTCGCTCAGTCTACGCGCTATTACTTTACGCATCTGTGATACAGGCGCATCACCATATTGTATATCTGGAGCTAATGCTCTAGGTGCTTGCTTGCTATTAGCTGCTGGCGCTGCTGAAGGTGTATAAGTTTCTACATCTCTTTTGATGATACGTCCACCATCTCCAGTTCCTGTGATTTGTTCAAGGTTATACCCTTTCTCTGCAGCTAAGCTACGTGCTAGAGGACTCGCTAATATTCTATCTGTATTGTGATTGGTCTCTACTACCGCAGCAGGTGCTGGTGTTGCTTTCGCTGCTGGTGCAGGAGCCGTCTCAGTCTTAGCAGGTGCAGCTTCTTCTTTTGCTGGTGCAGATGCGGCACTTTCTGCGTCTGCTAATAACTTCTTATAGTCATCACCTTTAGCACCTATGATGGCTATGATACCATCTACAGGCACTGGCCCTTCTTTCACTCCGATGTATAATAGAACACCTTCATTGAAGCTTTCTAGCTCCATCGTTGCCTTATCCGTTTCTACTTCTGCAAGTACGTCTCCTGGTGATACTTTGTCTCCTTCTTTTACGAGCCATGACACGATGTTACCTTCTTCCATGGTATCACTCAGTCTTGGCATTCTTATGATCTCAGCCATATTGTATTGTTATTTCTCTTTTTTCAATGTTTGTATTGAGCATTGATCTCAATTCGTTACCAAAATTAACTTTTCAACGCTAATACACTAAGAAATTAGGACATTAATCTAACCATACTTTGCATGATTAGTTTATTAGCAGACTCTTAATAGGCTAGATAGCTCGGTCTATGTGTGTTTTTTACACTTTCTCTTGTATAATCGTAACTTATAATGGCAATATAGACCAATGAGAAGAAAACTAAGCAAAGGCCACGCAACGCAAAATATTAGGGTATTTACGGCAAAATAGCTTGTGCCGCTCATATTGGCCAGATTAATAATGAAATCTGTACAATATACATATATCTCCATAGCGAAAGTGTACATTCTATCCATGCTGCAGCTCTTTTCTCATTTTCCATACTCTCATGAAGAGGTAGCTCATGATAAGAGGCCAGGCCAAAACTAAAAGAATCACATTAGCAATACCATAATTGCCAGTTGCGTGCAATCCACCGATCATTCCAAAGTATATAGGATCTATCCATTTGAAGTATGGCGAAGCTGATGTGGCATGGTGCACCTTGCAATGTAGGGTAGTAGCGTCATGGCAGGCCCATGTGCATTTAGATAAATTGTATGCTCCTGAGTTCATTGGGCTCACTCCATATATACTGAAATTGTGTGGAGCAAAAGAGTTTCTCATTGATTCGTTGATTACGACCATCAATAGAAAAAGCAGAAAGAGTAAAAATATTGATTTAATAACGGAAGCCATATCAAAGTATTTTTACATAACGATGCTTGGCAAATAATGGTATGAAGTATGAGAATAAAAAACTATTTCCTAAGACTAATCATTACAACCTTCCCATCATATTTAGATTCAAATTGATATTTAGAATTCTGAGCTACAACTTTCAAAAACGTCTTCGAATCTGCCATATCTGCATTGTCGACATAAATATATGTGTCGCCATGGAAATTAGGTTCTAGCATTCTGAAAATGGGTAAATACAAATCTTTCCAACCATCTAATAACAGCAAATCAATCGGAGTAGTATGATTCTTTAAGGTTTCTATTGCGTCTCCTATTCTTACTTCTATAAGTTTATTGACGCCAGCATTTTCAAATGTTTCGATCGCTTTTCTAGCTTTTGATTCGATTAGCTCTGTCGTAATAATACTACCGCCGGTCTCTAGCGCCCCTTTAGCTAAGTATAGGGTCGAGATCCCAAACGATGTACCAAATTCTACTATGTTTTTAATGCTATTTTTCTTTATGAAAAGGGCTAGATCTTTTCCTTGCTCCTTTGATATGGATAGATAGGCATCTTTAAAATCTGAAGGCGCTATGGGTCGGAATATTTTTTTCGTAAACACCTTTATCATTTTGATATGATCGTATTTAGAATCCTTAAATAAAAGATCTAATGTGTCATCTATTTTCTTTTTGCGTTCAGTTATCATACTGTGATTTTTTTTTGATAAAAGAGGGAAAACAGAAATTCTGATTTCCCTCCAAAATTGATGCACTATATTAGGAATGGATTAGAATTTTCCATTAGTATTTTTCCAATCAGCTTCTGCTGGAATAGTAGTAATGACATCCCAATGCTCTACGATTTGTCCATCTTCTAATCTAAATAAATCGTAATATGCGGTGTGATCTCCTTTACCAAATTTACCTTCACTCATCGTTAGTACAAAATTTCCTTGACCTAACACTTTGTGAAGTTTAGTATATTCCATTACCAAGCCATTTTCAGCGAAGTACTTCATTGCGTTTCCAAAACCATCAAGTCCATCTGCTACGGCAGGGTTATGCTGCACATAGTTAGTCGGATTGATATATGTCGCTACTTTATCCATTTCGTGATTGAGTAACACATTTTCTATGAAGCCTCTGACTGTCTTTTTGTTCGCTTCAGTTTTGTCTAGATCCGTAATTGTAGTAGAACCATCAAACTGAGTTCTTCCACTTGGATTAGGCTTTTGCACGGCTAGTAAGTTGTCCCAGTGTTCTACTATTTTACCATCTTCGAAACGGAAAACATCAAATCCTGCTTTTGGTCCAAAGAAATCATATTCTGTATGTGTAAATACATAATCTCCATCTTCAAATGCACGAATCACATTCGCTTTGAAACCCTGTGGTGGTGCATGATGCATTACTTCTCCAAAGCCTTGTAATCCATCTGCAACGTCTAGGTTATGCTGGATGTACTTGTTTGGGTTGATATAAGAAATAGGTGTCTGGTCGCCTGTGTTAAAGCTGTTTAGTAAAGCGACTACTTGATCTTTTTTTGATAATTTCATGGTGTTTTTATTTACTGAAGTAAGTGATTGATATCGTCCCATCTGAATGGAAGTTGGGTCCATCATATTCATGAATTTTTTGGAAATGCTGTTGTCCATAAATGGTTGTAAAGCTTTGTCTGAGTTTGATTTATTATCCCAGTAAACAGCCACAATTTGTTTGCCGTTTTCATCCTCTCCAGTTATGCGCTGTAAAAAACCTTCTTGTTTTGAAGTGAAACCTTTTTCTACTCGCTTGTTAGTTTTTTTAAAGGCTTTCTTATTTACATCTTCATTAATTTTGAAAGACATAACTTCTGCAAATCCAATATTTTTTGCATCGAATTGGTCGCCGGTTATATAGCGAGACATTTTCATAGATGATCCTTCTATCATAGATGCATAATCTGCTACAGATTGATCAGTCATAAATTTATCCATCGAAGCTTTTGCATTTTCTATGGTTTCCCAATGTACTAAGACCACATATTCTCCGCTTTCATTTACGCCACTCTGACGGTAAATGAATCCTGGTTGCTTAACTGTAAAGTTGTTTTCGACTTCAGCATCTAACTTATTGAATGCGGATGCATTTACTGTAGATTTAGTTCTGAAAGTGGTAACCTCTAGTACTGATTTACTGCTGCTGCAACTCGCAAAGAACAATCCTATTGCGACAAGCATAATTAATTTAAAATTCATAAGTGAGTTTTTAGTTTTTGATAAGTGATTATACTGTGATGCTTAAAACCAATCTGCTCCTGGATCTCCTGGAAAGAATGAATTAGGAAGTGATAATAGTAAGCCTCCCACAGCATACGTTGGGTAAAGCGCTTGGAGTTCATCTATTACTTGTTGTTGTGTAGTAGCCGTTCCACCTCCTGTGATCGTTTGTGTTCCTTTTATAATAGCTTGAGCGATTTGGAGGTATTCTATGTTTTCATCTATAGCAGTAGCTATATCAGTTCTCGATCCATTATGACCTACAAATAGATGCTTGTAATCCGAGAAATCAGTTTTTAAAGTATTAAGTCCTGCTATCCAATTGTCCAGTTCATCTGCTCCTGTTTTAGGTGTGTATTCTCTAAGGTAAGGATGTGTTCTATTATATAATAGGTCACCTGGAAAGACGATTTTATGTTCTTCATTATAGAAGTATCCATTTTCTCCTGTCTCGGCATTTGATACTTTGTCAAACGTAAATGTTAATCCTCCAATAGACTGAGCACTATTCACTGCGATCACGCTATTAGGGTAGAGCGCATTAAAATCTTCAGTATTGTTTAATTGATTAGCCACAACACTTTCAGCATAAAAATCGAGATCTGTAAATTCTACTGCTCCACCATAGTGGTCCCCATGATTATGGGTAATGATTACTGATGCGGGCTTACTGATAGCATCTACATAAGCTTTTAATTCTGCCGCAAAAACAGGTGCTGGTCCTAAGTCTACTATAATAGCATTGTCTTCTGTTTCTATAATGGTTGATGTGTATGGTGCATCACCAAAATCAATTGTATGATATCTGATCGTGTTTTCTGTAATGACATTTACGATTCCTGTGGTAATTAATGCATTAGATGGTGCATCACCAAAATCTATAACTTCAATTTGTGGTTCATCATCACCACAAGACATTAATAGAGTAATAGCAAATAGGGCTACAAATCTCAAACTCAAATTTAAGTACTTCATCATTTTAGTTTTAGTTATTTAATACCACAAAGATGAGGTATAACTAAAGTGATGTAACTATCAATATGATGACAAAAATGGTAAAAGTATAACCGAGTGCTAAATTTGCTGTCTAAACTTGAGCGGAGTGTAGCCAGAGTTTTTCTTAAAGAACTTCACCATATTGGCGGGTTCTTCGAATCCAGTCTGGTAGCTTATTTCTTTGACCGATAGTGATGTGGACACTAGAAGTCGCTTGATTTCCATAGTCACAAAATCATCAATAAATGCCTTAACAGTTTTGTGGGTCAATTTTTTGACAATATCATTCAGGAACTTGTAAGAAATAAATAGCTGAGTCGCATAGTATCTAGCGCTACGGGTATTGACGTACTCCTTTTCAAGTTTGTCCTTAAAGGTGTTAAAGATCTCAATCCACTGTGTGTTGCTACCATTTAGAGAATGCAATTCCTTAGCTCTTTCGGCTTGAAGTAACAGGATGTGAAGTAGTGAGCGAAGTATCTCTGATTTAATGAAATCGTTAGGGAAGATGTATTCTTGATGCAACTTTTCAGCGGTACCGATAAAGCTATCCGACCCCATATCACTTTGGTGTAAGGTTGGGGCTTCGATATGGTAATTGAATAACCTGTTGAATTTTAAGTTGCCAGAGAAAAAATGGTGTTTGCTAAGGAAAATACTGCTAAAGATAATACACATCCCTTCAGATTTGAGCAAGTCCTTGGTAAAATGATGTACTTGATTTTTCGCAATAAATAATGCACTTCCTTCCTCTAGATCATAATATTTGAAATCCACAAAGTGTCTATATGAGTTTTTAGTAATAATCAATATGAGATAAAACTCAATCTTATGCATCGCATATGGATCATGACTTTTTGATTGACTCAATTTCTTATAAAGTTCAGAGAAGTCCACAATCTCTACATCTAGAGTTTGGCTTTTATTGAATTCAATTTTAGGTATTTCGTTACTCATGTTTACTTCGCTAACAGTAAATATAATGCAATTCATCATTCTTGGTGGTAGCGGGTGCTTTATGTATAGCTTACAGCACTCTTGATAAGCGAAGCACCTAGAGCATTAGGGTATATCTAGTGTTTATTATAGTTGTAAGCGATATTGAAAGGTTTGCTTTATACGTTGGTGTTTAGAGCGATTATGTCACTTTTGTGCTTGTTGAAATCTGTTTAATTATCTGTTTGATTCATAATGAATTAAGGCTTTTACTCTATTTTCCTTTCCATAGATCAAAATCAAATTCCCTATCTTTGTACTATATAAACTTGTTAGCTCATATATAATCCATTTCATATTTGAATTTTTCCTCCAAACTTTTAGAAGACACAGTTAATGCCTTAAGTAGCTTACCTAGTGTAGGTAAGAAATCTGCCCTAAGACTGGCCCTTCATCTCATTGCAGATGATACTGATAAGGCGAAGAAGATAGCTAATGTCTTGGGTGTACTCAAGGAGCAAATCCAGTATTGCAAACATTGCCACAATATCTCAGATCTTGATGAATGTGAAATTTGCATCAATCCTGTACGAAACAAGAAAGTACTCTGTATCGTAGAGAGTATTAGAGATGTTATCGCTATTGAAGAAACACAGGAGTATAGTGGCTTATATCATGTACTTGGTGGCATTATATCACCGATGGATGGTATTGGTCCAGATCAATTAAATATAGATCAGCTAGTACAGCGTGTCAAAGACAATGAGATAGATGAGCTCATCATGGCGCTTAGCCCAACGATAGAAGGTGAGACAACGATCTACTACATCACTAAGTTGATAGATGTAGATGCACTTAAGGTGACGACCATTGCTAGAGGAGTATCATTTGGAGGAGAGCTAGAGTATGCTGATGAAGTGACGCTAGGGCGCAGTATAAGATCGCGATTACCATATAGTGTAGGTCAATAAATATGATAGATCTCAGCGTCATCATCGTCAATTATAATGTTCGGCAGTTTGTGCTGCAGACGCTGCATTCTGTATACCAATCCCAGTTAGATGGATTATCCATAGAGGTGATCGTAGTGGATAATAACTCGTCAGATGGAAGTGTAGATGCGATACGAGCATATTTTCCTCAAACCAAGGTAATAGCCAATACAGATAATCCTGGTTTTTCTAAAGCGAATAATCAAGGCATAGAAATCAGTAAAGGTGAATTTGTACTTCTGCTGAATCCTGATACAGTACTAGAAGAAAAAACATTAGCTAAGTCTGTGGCTAAGATGAAATCTGAATCAGATATAGGAGCTTTAGGTGTCAAAATGATAGATGGGACAGGAGCATTTTTACCAGAAAGTAAGCGAAGTTTTCCTACGCCTTGGAATAGTTTAACCAAGTTACTAGGACTGTCATCTATATTCTCAGGCAGTAAAGTGATGGGAGGATATAATCTTACCTATCTCGACGAAAACAAAACGCATGATATCGATGTGCTTTGTGGTGCATTTATGTTGATGCGAAAGTCTGCTTTAGATAAATCTGGATGGTTAGACGAAGACTTTTTTATGTATGGAGAAGATATCGATCTCTCCTATAGAATCAAGCAAGTTGGCTATAGAGTACTCTACTATCCAGAGACACAGATTATACACTATAAAGGAGAAAGTACTAAGAAGTCTAGTGTCAATTATGTACGTATATTTTATAATGCGATGATCATCTATGTCAAGAAGCATTACAAAGGCGGAATCGCTTCGCTTTTTGTTCTTATGTTATCGATGGCTATATATTTTAGAGCGGGTATTAGTATCATCAGTAGGCTCTGGAGTCAATTAAAATATCCAATTGTGGATGCCACATTGATCTTTGGAGCATTGCATGGCGCTAAGTGGATGTGGGGTCGATATTATTACCATGATGCAGACTATTATGCAGGCACACCTATGTATGCTAATCTTGTAATTTATACATTGATTTGGGTACTATGCTTAGCGATGTATGGCCATTATTCCAAGATCAGTAATGCCAAGTCTTTATTGAGAGGCGTATCGGTAGGGACTATATTGATATTGGTAATTTATGGTTTATTGCCATTAGCTTATCGGAGTAGTAGAATGGTCCTATTGTTAGGGGCTGTTTCTACTTTATTGATCTGTTGGATGACGACCTTATTATGGAATAGATCTATCAGAAATAAGTGGACACTCAGTCGCAACCCTAAACTCAATGTATTGATTGCTGCGTCAGTCGATAATGCCCAATCGATCAAAGAAACAATCTTAAGATCTAACCCTAACTTACAGCTTGTGGGCAATGTCTCTATAGATGAAAAGCTACAATCAGGAAAGACGATTGGCTCTGTAAATAATCTATCGCAGATTGCAAAGGAATATCAAGTCGACGAAATCATATTTAGCGCTAAGGATATGAACTATCAAGATATCATCTCTTACATGAATACGCTAGGAAATCAATATCAATACAAGATCGGAGGAGCTGAACATATAGGCGTAATAGGGAGCAACAGCAAAGATCACAGTGGAGAATATTATACATCTGATCTACAGTATAGACTAGATCAACCTTATAGTCGAAGGCAAAAAAGAGTCTTTGATATATGGAGTAGTTTACTCATTTTGGCTTTATTTCCATTGATACTTATCATCAACAGATTTCGATGGAAAAGCGTATCCCACGCTTGGCAAGTTCTTACTGGAAAGATGACTTGGATCTCATACATACCTAAGAAAGGCACCCATGATAATATGCCTGTGATTAAGCCTGCTGTGATAGCATTAGACAGTAATACTAAGCTTCCACTTACAGAAGAGCAACAGATTAAAATCAATCAAGATTACGCTCGCTATTATGAAGTTTGGGACGATCAAGTATTGTTGCTGAGGAATCTCAATCGTCTTCACATCAGGTATTGATCGGTGCAATAAATAATATGATCGTCACTTATAAAAAAGCCATAGATATCAGCGTTACTGCAGTGACAGAAAGTATAAATATGTAGGTGCTGACTACAATGAGAATAGCAGATTTTACCAATGTTTTTAAAGCACCTTGACCATAATACTTCTTAAGTGTAAGGTATAAATAGACTATCATCATTAAGTACACGAGGAAGACAAAAATATTCCATAACGGTAAGTCTAGATTTAATAATTGTATCGCCATTATCACATTAAAGACGAGTAGCATTTTAGCGCCAAAGAGAATGATAACTATCAAATGCTCCACATAATAGAATACACTACGGACATACAAGAGCTTCATAAATAAAGCGATCAAAAAGACAAATAGGATTACACCCCAGATTAACTTGCTAATAAAATATGATGCGCTACCACTTCGGTTTTTGTCGATTTTTATCAATTGTTTGATAAATAGCTGATCATACCAATTAGTCAGATGGTACTTAACGAACAAACTATCGGTATCCATAGAATAAGCATCATGTCTAGTGACTTCATATTCTTTTATTTTCCATCCCAGAAAGTTGCCACCAACAAAGATTCTTGGAGATGTTTTTTTACTTTGTCCAAAGACAGTATCTCGCAATGTTTGTTCTTCCTCTACACTTAGATTAGGACTTATGACACATACCGTAGAATCGTATATCTGAGCTAGCTTAAGTTGTTCTACACTTGATATTGCTTTCATCGTTCCCTCGTCAAAAGCTTCATTATTCATGGCGTGACTCAGTAAGAAGAATATGAGTACAAGCATGACAAGGAAGAATCTAATAGGATTTACATAGCCTTTTCTTTTTCCACCTATATACTCTTTAGCTAAGAATGCAGGTTGCCAAAGATGCTTAATGCTTTGAAATAAGCGACCATCTAAATTGAAGATATTGGTGATGAAATCCTTAAACAAATCAAAAACATTCAATCCTGATTTTATCTTCTTCTGGCCACAGCTTTCACAGTATTCCGCCTCGATTGACATCTTGGTGCCACAGTTGAGACATGATATATCAGTATTGTCGTTCAAGGAATTGTATTTCGTACATTTATATTTTCTAAGGTATTAAAGATA
Organism: uncultured Saprospiraceae bacterium; assembly: GCA_937995755.1. Classification (GTDB taxonomy): domain Bacteria; phylum Bacteroidota; class Bacteroidia; order Chitinophagales; family Saprospiraceae; genus UBA1994. The sequence goes on from CALKJD010000059.1 coordinate 19,932, forward strand.
AAGCACTTGATGGATATGAAGACTCAAATAAAAAAAATAGCGGCGAAGTATAAAGCAGAGATTATATCGCATCGCCGTCATTTACATATGCATCCTGAGCTATCTTTCCAAGAGGAAAATACGGGTAAATATATCGCCCAATTTTTAACGGATTTGGGTATACCACATACTACAGGTTGGGTAGAGCATGGAGTGGTCGCTACCATAGAAGGAGCTCATGATGGTCCTACCATAGCGCTTAGAGGAGATATAGATGCATTGCCAATACAAGAGGCAAATGATGTAGCCTATAAGTCTACCCATAAGGGGAAGATGCACGCTTGTGGACATGATGTACATACCGCAAGTCTTATGGGAGTCGCCAAGATCTTGTGGGAGATCAAGGATCAATTACGAGGCACGGTCAGACTCATATTTCAACCTGGAGAAGAAAAGTTGCCAGGTGGCGCTTCATTGATGATCAAAGAGGGTGTATTAGCAAATCCTAAGCCTTTAGCTATCTATGGTCAGCATGTCCACCCACCTTTAGAGGTAGGTAAAGTAGGGTATAGGTCAGGTATGTATATGGCTTCCGCAGACGAAGTATATCTAACCGTCAATGGTAGAGGCGGACATGGAGCACTGCCTCACAATTGTATAGATACAGTCCTGATGTCAGCTCGTATTATAGAAGCTTTGCAAGCAGTAGTCGCAAGACATTGTAATCCTAATATACCATCAGTATTATCTTTCGGTAAGATCAATAGTGAGGGTGGAGCGACTAATGTAATTCCTGATACCGTACGGATAGAAGGTACATTTCGTACCATGAATGAAGAATGGAGATATGAAGCACATAAACATATAAAGCGAATCGCAGAACATACAGCTCAAGCTATGGGAGGTACTTGTGATGTAGATATTCATATCGGATATCCTTGTCTGATCAATCATCCAACAGAGACAGATTACGTACATCAGGGTATGGTTGACTATCTAGGTGAAGATAATGTAGTAGAGCTTCCTATTAGATTGACGGCAGAAGACTTTTCTTATTATTCTCAGGTAAGCGACGCTTGCTTTTATAGGCTAGGCACAGGTAATAAATCTAAAGGTATCACCTCGCCAGTCCACACACCCACATTTGATGTAGATGAAGATGCATTAGAGATAGGTATGGGATTAATGGCTTATTTGGCTGTACAAAGGTTGGATAAAGGAACAGTCTAAAATTCTGATTCCATTGTCTCAGCCTATATGCTGTTTGAACGGAGCCAAAGACAGCATAAAAAAAGCCTTCGCATTGCTGCAAAGGCTCTTGATTGTTCATGTTGGTAGTATCGTTAGTACTATTATTCTTAGAGTAGATTAGTCAAATGACTGATTTTCTACGGTTGCTTTTTCTATTAGTTCTTTGTATTCTTCTGGAGATAATCCATCAAGGCAATAGTCAATTGGGTTAACTGCTTTACCATTGATTCTTACCTCATAGTGTAAGTGAGGCGCAGTAGAAGTACCTGTAGATCCTACAGTACCTATCTTCTGACCTTTAGAAACTTTCATTCCTTTCTTAACATCCACGGTCTTCATGTGACCATATAATGATGTAAATCCATAACCATGGTCAATGATTACATTGTTTCCATAACCACTTTTTCTTTTTTCAACTCTGATTACTTTTCCATTACCAGTAGCTTGTATCGCAGTACCTTTAGGAGCTGTAAAATCTATTCCCTTATGCAGTTTCTTTACCTTATGTACTGGATGTAGTCTGATACCAAATCCAGATAGGTGCTCTACATCTCTTTTTAGTTTGTCTACTTGAACAGGCTTAATCGATGGTATTGCAGCTAATCTCTCTTCTTTAGATTTTGCTAATAAAAATAACGAATCTAGAGATTCACTTTGAAGGCTTATTTTTCTTTTTAGCTTTTCTACATTAGAAAGAGATTCAGTGATCATCTCACCTGTCTTTTCAAAATCCTCTAAGTGATTATACCTCTTACTACCTCCAATACCACCATTCCAGATAGCATCATCGATTGGCTCCATTCCAAAGATCATACGATGTACATCTTTGTCTTTACGCTGTAGCCGCTCTACATCAGCAGCTATTTCCTGAAAATCAGAAGTAAGATTTGAATAATGGTACTCCATTTGCGAAAGCTCTCTGTCCAGAGATTGCTCCATAGGAGTTGGAAGATATTTATAACCCAATGCAAATACACCTGCTGCCACAAAAATGAATGCACAGCAAATTCCTGCAAAGCGGAATAATTTTTCTTTTGTTGTTAGTTTCAGTTTCTCAAACTGAAGTGTCTGTTGATTATAGACGTATTTTTCCTTTCTCATTGTTTCCTATCTAAAGGTAATAATTGCGGATAACCTGTAGATACCTTTGCAACATGAGAAATTGATTATCGCTTGGGGGAGTGTTTCTTTCATTGCCTTTGCAGACAATTTTTTTGGGGAATAAATAGCGATAATTCCTCTATTGTAATTGGTACCGAGGGTTAATTATTATTTAATAATTAGCTACTTTTGTGCTAATAGAAAATACGTATGTTCGGATTATAACATTGCCCAAATGTAACTCTAGGATTTCGTATTTCCAAAACATAATAAAACTAATATTATACTAATCATATATAAATATGCTGAATCTCTAACTTTTTGAGCTTTAATTAGTTAGCTCAAAGGATCGGAATACATCAAATTTAGTTATATATGATTTTAACAAAATAACGGAGTAGTTAACGACTTCAAAAGCATTTCAAGCAGTATGAGTAGCAACATGACATCCAATCAAATACGTCAAACATTTTTTGACTTCTTCAAAGGTAAAGGACACAAGATTGTGCCATCTGCCCCTATTGTAGTAAAGAATGATCCTACATTGATGTTTACCAATGCCGGTATGAATCAATTTAAAGATTATTTCTTAGGCAATAAAGATCCTGAGGTAACTAGAATCGCCGATACACAAAAGTGTCTAAGAGTCTCTGGTAAGCATAATGATTTGGAAGAAGTCGGTCGTGACTCTTATCATCATACTATGTTCGAAATGCTTGGAAACTGGTCTTTCGGTGATTACTTCAAAACAGAAGCCATCTCTTGGGCTTGGGAATTATTGACTGACGTATATAAATTAGATCCTACACGTATTTATGCGACGGTATTTGGTGGTGACGAAAATGAAGGACTTGGACGAGATGAAGAAGCGGCAGAATTTTGGGAAAAGTACCTACCTAAAGATAGAATCTTATACTGCGGTAAAGAGGATAACTTTTGGGAAATGGGCGAAACTGGACCTTGTGGTCCCTGTTCGGAGCTACACGTAGACCTAAGGTCTGACGAAGAAAGAGCTAAAGTACCAGGTAGAGATCTAGTCAATGTAGATGATCCGATGGTGATAGAGATTTGGAATCTTGTATTTATCCAGTTTAATAGAAAGGCGGATAGATCACTCGAAAACTTGCCAGCTCAGCATATTGATACAGGAATGGGATTTGAGAGGTTGTGTCTAGCGATGCAAGCTAAAACGTCTAATTATGAGACGGATATCTTTTCTCCAATGATTGAATATATAGAGGAGCAATCAGGTATCAAGTATACTAATAAATATGTAGAAGAAGCTAAGACGGATATAGCCATGAGAGTAATTGTGGATCATGTCAGAGCAGTTTCGTTTACCATAGCAGATGGCCAGCTTCCTAGTAATACTGGAGCAGGTTATGTCATTCGTCGTATCCTTCGTAGAGCAGTAAGATATTATTACTCATTCCTCAATATGAATGAGCCGTTTATTCATAAGCTAGTACCTAAGCTTGCAGAGCAATTTAAAGATGTATTCCCAGAGCTAGAGGCACAAAGAGGTTTCGTTGAGAAGGTAGTATTAGAGGAAGAGAAATCATTCCTTAGAACTTTGGCAGGTGGCTTGAAGCGTATAGAGAATCTTGATGTAAAAGATAATAAGGTTACTGGTCAGCAAGCATTTGAACTATACGATACGTATGGATTTCCTATCGATCTTACTCATATGATAGCAGATGAATATGGATGGGAAATAGATGAAAAAGGATTTGAAGAAGCATTAGAAGAGCAAAGGGCAAGAGGTCGTGATGATGGAAAGAGAGAGACTGGAGATTGGGTAGAAGTTCACGATATCGATGAAGTAGAGTTTAGAGGCTATGATGAACTAGAAGTAAAAAATGCAAAGATTAATAAATACAGAACGCTGAAGGAAAAAGGGAAGCCTGTCTATCAAGTCGTTCTTGATAAAACACCTTTTTATGCAGAGGGTGGTGGTCAAGTAGGTGATAAAGGTGAACTCATGGTAGGAGGCCAAAAAATCATGGTGTATGATACGAAGAAGGAGAATGATCTTATCATCCATTTTGTAAATGAATTACCTACGGATGCTACAGCTTTAGTGGATGCGAAAGTAAACGCAACGAGAAGAGCATTGACTGAAAATAATCACTCAGCAACGCACCTTCTACATTCTGCATTGAGACAAGTTCTCGGAACACATGTACAGCAGAAAGGATCATTGGTTAAAGATGATTACCTAAGATTTGACTTCTCACATTTTGAGAGAGTATCAGCTGAGCAGATCAAAGAAGTAGAGCAAATTGTCAATGCAAAAATTAGAGAAAATATATCTCTTGAGGAGAATAGAAGTATTCCTGTACAAGATGCCAAAGACGCTGGAGCAACAATGCTTTTCGGAGAAAAATACGGTGAATTTGTACGTATGATTACTTTCGATGCAGACTATAGTCGCGAGCTTTGTGGAGGATGTCATGTAGAGGCAACAGGACAGATCGGATTGTTGAAAATTACATCAGAAGGTGGGATAGCCGCTGGGGTTAGACGTATAGAAGCGATCACAGCAGATGCAGCAGAAAAGTATGTTTCTGATGCTATCGATCAACTTACAGAAGTCAAAGATTTATTTAAAAACCCTAAAGATCTGACCGGCGGAATCAAAGATCTACAAAATGAAAATAAAGCACTAAAGAAAGAGATCGAAAAACTCATGGCTGCACAGGCAGGAAACATGAAAGACGATCTTATCAAAGCTGCTGAAGATATCAATGGCGTTAAAGTCATTCGTAGCGTACTCAAAGGACTTGACAGTAAATCTGCTAAATCATTAGCTGGAAGTATCGAACAAATAGTAGGCGATTGTGTCATCTTATTCGGTATAGATGGAGACAAACCACAATTGCAATTGTCAGTAAGTAAAGCGCTAACAGAGAAAGGATTACATGCAGGAAATATAGTAAGAGAATTAGCCAAAAACATCAAAGGTGGCGGAGGTGGACAACCCTTCTACGCCAGTGCTGGAGGTAGTGATGCTAGTGGATTGCAAGCGGCAGTGGATCAGTTAGCTGAACAAGTGAAGCTTGTTTAGTGACTGCGTTGAGATAACGTGTAATGTGGCTTTGGTAGAAAACACATGGGCTTTTTCTCAATGCCATTAAGAATCGCCATTGGTGGAAGATTTATTGTTTTAGTGGTGTGTAAAAGTAAAAAGCAAGTAGGATTCGTTCTGCTTGCTTTTTTTTGAATAATTGAATTTTAGGGTAACGTTTTCTTCATAATAACATACATGTAAGTAATTAGTCAATCTAAACTTATTAATTATGAAACGAATTTCAATATTATTCTTATTCCTATTTTCCGCACATTTTATTTTAGCGCAAAATATTATGCTTGAATGGGCTGAACCTGGCACTACCAATTATTCCAATACAAATCTTTCTATTTGTGGAGAATCTAAAAATGCAACTCTAAAAGCCTCTTTTTCTAATGATCCCCTTTGCCCTTATTCAGGATGGGGAGCCAATAGGTACAGATATACTATCAATTTATTCAAGGACAATGTCTTGATATCTACAAGATCTTTTCAAGCAAGTAGTTGCTCGGCAAATGAGTTTTATAATAACTTTACGCTAACGGAAGGAGTTTATAAAGTTAACATTATTCTTGAAGTAAGAGGATCATGGTGGCGGTGGAGACAACGTCGAAATGGGACTAGCTCCCTATTAATTGTTAATCGAACTCCAGCGACGCCGGCATTTACTATTAATGGGATTGTTCCGATTCCTGATGAGCCTATTGAAGTTTGTCCTGAGCAAATAATAATAGATCCTAGTAGTACTAGTTGCGAGGACGATTATTACGTAGGAATTTGGGAATTTGATTATTTAAACTGGAACAGACCACTTCAATATGAATGGGGTAAATGGTTTGAAGGTCAAGCTCCAGCATCAATAAATTTACAGCAACTCTCTGCACAATATAGTTTTGGCAATGATTTCTTGGGGTCAGTTTCTTCTCGACAAGGAGAAATACTTTATGGTGGAAACTTACCTAATAATAATCCAAGGTATTATCATGTTTCAATTTGTACAGGGTATCCTTCTTGGAATTGCGCATCCGCTGTTATTAAAGTAAAGTGTTCTTGTCCTTAGAGCTTAAGTAAAAGTATCCTGTGAAGCAGGATGCTTTTACTTAATTTGTATTAATAAAAGTGATTTTTTGCACTACCCAATCCACCTCAACACATTCCCATCCCAAATCTCTTCACAATCACTAACAGAAATAACACCGGCGTGAACCACTTCATCTATCACTTTTCCAGGATATCCA
>CALKJD010000060.1 GCA_937995755.1 uncultured Saprospiraceae bacterium
AACGTTCACATGTTGATCAATGGAGACAATACATCTGTAGGCACGCCGGTAATCAGTGGAGCCTCTGTAGGTGCTACTGTTCTAGGTCACCAAAAAGGAGACAAAGTAATCGTATTCAAAAAGAAAAGAAGAAAAGGTTACAAACTAAAGAACGGTCACAGACAATCATTTACGAAGATTAAGATTGATTCTATCAAAGGATAAGATCAGACTTCACTAAGACAACAAATTAATAATAGAAGAGTCGATAAGTCGGCAATTCAGTAAAATGTAAATAACATGGCACACAAAAAAGGTGTTGGTTCTACGGACAACGGAAGGGATAGTAATCCTAAGTACCTCGGAGTAAAACTATTCGCAGGTCAATACGCTAAGCCAGGTAGTATCATCGTAAGACAAAGAGGAACAAGATTCCACCCTGGTGTAAACGTAGATATGGGTAAAGATCACACACTTCACTCTATGATTGAAGGAAGAGTATCTTTCGTAAAGAAAAAAAATAATAGAACATACGTAAACATACTACCTCTTGATGAAGTAGCTGTAACTAAAGCAGAAAGAGCAGCAGCTCTAGCTGACAAGCAAACAGCAACTGACGCAGGTAAAGCAGGTGGCGCTAAATCTGCCCCTAAGGCAAAAGCAGCTCCTAAAGCTAAGGCAGCTCCAGCACCAAAAGCTGCTCCTAAAGCGGAAGCAGCTCCAAGTGATGACGCTCCTGTAGAGTTTGTACAAGGTAATGCGGAAGGTTCTGATGACCTAAAGAAAATTGAAGGTATCGGACCAAAAATCGCTGAACACCTAACTAACGCAGGTTACGGAACGTTCGCAGCACTTGCAGCTACTACTCCAGAGAATATCTCTGCAATCTTAGCTAACGCAGGTAAAAGATACACTATGCACAACCCTGGCACATGGCCTAAGCAAGCTGAAATGGCTGCTGAAGGTAAGTGGGATGAGTTGAAAGTATGGCAAGATGAATTAGATGGTGGTAAATAGGTATATCACTTTCTAAATTCCCTTAGATTAGGTGGACCCAACTAACTTGTTAGTTGGGTCTTTTTTTTAGGTGTACCTCACCTCCACTACGCAGCAAGCGCACACCCTAGTCATAAGTCACGACTTAGACGAACTCTACTAAATAAAAGCTAACAAACAGAAAAACCTGCAACTCACGTCTTCATACGTTATATCATGAAAGAGATAATTGATAACTGGAAAAAACACTCTAAAGAGGAGTACGATGAAAATCTGAACTATCTCAAATCCTTAAAAGGAAACAAATATGTCGACAGTACTGCTGCGGATCTAGATCGTACGGTGTTTAACAAAGTAGATTGTTTGCAATGTGCTAACTGCTGTAAAACAACTCCAGCAATGGTCTCTAGGCCAGATGCCAAACGTATCGCTAAACACCTTGGTATACCGCCAAAGACATTTATTAAGAAGTATTTATTGGAAGATTATGATGGTTCTCTTATGATTAATGGCGTACCATGTACTTTCCTCAATCAAGACAATACCTGTATGATATATGAAGTAAGGCCTGCGGCTTGTAGAGAATATCCTCATACATCGCAATTTGGTTTTCATCGAAGATCCAGAATGAATGCTAAAAATACTTTAGTCTGTCCAGCTACTTATGAAATAGTAAAGCGATTAAAGGAAATCTACCCGTAGCCCCCTTATATTATAGTCGATTAGCTTTAATTTCTTAGTCTGTATATTTTAACTACTCCAAGTTTAAGAGTACTAATCATAAAATAAAATAGGCCTCATCGCAATGCGATAAGGCCTATATAATCTTAAAAAACCTAGCTTTTACTAGTTAGTTTTTTCAGCTTTTTTCGAGCAGCTTTTCACACCACTTTTACTAGAGCAACATCCTTTCTTAGGTGATTTTGCCTTAGCTACAGGAGCAGTAGTATCTACTGTTTTACTTACTTCACTTGTCATAGATTCTCTTTCCATAGAAGCAGAAGCTACTTTTGTGAACTTTTTGCTTTTATCGCAGTACTGTACTTCTTCCCAGCTTACTTTACCTGATTTAGCACAAGTGTTTTTTTCATAATATGCTACTTTTCCTGACTTAGCACATTCTTCTCTTTTGATATCGTCAGTTGCAGCAGCTAAAGCATCAGCCTCTACTACAAATGAAGCTACTTTAGTTGCAGCCGTACCATCAGCTTTCACACAAGCTACTCCGTCTTTTTTGCACTTTGCCATTTCCGCTGCAGTACATTTTTTCTGAGCATTCATTGCTGTTCCAGCCATAAGGAACACTGTGAGAGCGAATAAAATCTTTTTCATTGTTAATATTTTTGTTGAGTTACGAATTTATCTATTTGTTATTCGAGCATTACTGCTTTCAGATGTATAAAGAAAATTTCATACCATCTAGTTCAATAACTGTTTAAATATAATTCATATTGCAGTGAATAGACGTTTACCTTACCTAATTAACATATCTTTAGATATATTTCCCATCTAAATAGACGAATTTGGAGTTATATTCCGATTTTATCAATTTAACTACGGCATGCACAAGTACTTGCAATTAGGAATTTCGTTTATTATTATACTCGCTCTTTTTAGCTCATGTAAAGCTAAACAATACACTTTTGACAACTATGAAGGGAGACGAATTGCCATCGGTAGTTCAGGTGGCTTCACCGGAGCAACCACTCAATACTACATTTTCGAGAACGGACAATTATTTAAACGCGAAAATTCCGATTATGTAGAACTTCCTACGTTAGATAAAAGGTTAATTCAACAGCAGTTTGAAAATTATTATACGCTAGGCTTTGATAAAATGCAAATCAATGATGCTGGAAATATGAGCTATTTCATTACCATGAACCCTGACACAGAAAAAGTGCAAACACTAAGATGGGGCGGCGGAGCAGTAGATCCTGATAAAGAGCTAGAGCAATACTACAAACTACTGAGCACAATTATAAAGAAAAACAACAAGCCTACGAAGTAGGAATAGACGACTATTTTTATTAAAACACTTTACATGAATAAATTATACTTACTCTTATTTTTTGCAGCATGCTCCATCAATATACAAGCGCAATATCAGAAATTGGATATGCCGTCTGCTGCAAATACCAACCATAATAGATCGACCACATTTGCTCCTCAATCCCTCAATTTTAACTCAAATCCACAGTTTAATGATGGATTAAAGGCTGTATCTACAGATAAAAATCAAGCGATCCTTATAAAAGGCACACCACTTACTCAGCGAAGATCCAACAATTCGATACTCGATGTAGCCAAAGATTACTTGTATTCGGCTGCGCCTATAATGGGTATTGCAAATTCAGACGAAGAGATGGTTCTGATTAAAGAGGACATCGATAAACTAGGTATGCATCATATTAAATACCAACAAGTATATAAAGGCATACCAGTATATGGTGCCGAAGTAATATTACATGGTACATCTAACCATATAGACATGTTAATGGGAAGGTACGAACCTACTATCGAGGTAGAAACTAAGCCAACCCTATCTCTAAGCGCTGCTCGACAAACAATCGCTGATCATATAGGGGAAATCACTCTTCCGCAGAATGATATATACAATCTATTCGATATAGATCCAATTTCTACTGAATTAGTAATATATAAAGGTAAGTTAGCTTATCATAGTACTACCTATAGTAACCTTGTGGATCGTCGAGAAGTATTTATAGATGCTCATACTGGAGATATTATCAATGAGTATAAGAGTTTCTGTAAGTTCCATAATCATAGATCGGAAAGCGCTACTCATAGTTGTACTCACGCAAATGAAACTACACCTACAAAAAGCAACTCTATCAGTGATGCACCCTTCGGAGACGAAACTGCTTCTGCCATTGATCTACTAGGTATCAATCGGACGATACATACCTATGAGCAAGGAGGCACCTATTATATGATGGACATCAGCAAACCTGATATGTTTAACAGTGCATCAAGCCTTCCCAATGAGCCAGAAGGTGTAATATGGACAATTAATGCTTTTAACAGCTCTCCTGAAGGAGACAATTTCGAGTATGATCATTTCACATCATTCAATAATACATGGGCAGGATCACCAGAAGCTATCTCGTCACAGTTTAACGGAAATCTAGCTTACCAATACTTCCTAGATAGACATGCTCGCGTTTCTATTAATGGCCAAGCTGGTAATATCGTATCTTTTGTCAATGTAGCAGATAAGTTTGGTGATAGTATGGATAATGCCTTTTGGAATGGTTTCGCTATGTTTTATGGCAATGGGTCCGATGCTTTTAAGCCATTGGCAAGAGGATTAGACGTCGCAGGACATGAAATGACTCATGGAGTAGTTCAAAACACAGCAAACCTAGAATACTACGGAGAATCTGGAGCGCTTAACGAATCATTTGCGGATGTATTTGGCGCGATGATAGATAGAGATGATTGGTTAGTCGGTGAAGATGTAGTGAAGACATCTGCCTTTCCATCAGGCGCATTACGTAGTCTTATCGATCCTAATCAAGGACAGCCTACTAATAGCTTCGGTACAGGATGGCAGCCTAAGCATGTAAATCAACAGTTTACAGGACAAGAAGACAATAATGGTGTACACATCAATAGCGGAATACCTAATCATGCCTTCTACAGATTTGCCAATACTGTGGGCAAAGACAAAGCCGAAGATGTGTACTACAGAGCATTAGATAAATACCTAACAAAATCTTCTCAATTCATAGATGCTAGATTAGCAGTGATACAATCCGCACAAGATCTTGGCTTGTCTTCCAATGAGATACAAGCAGCAAGAGATGCATTTGATGCAGTAGGGATTACGGATGGCAATAGCACTACGACTCCGACAGATATAGACGTAAATACTGGTGAAGATATCATTGTGTTTGCCACTGAAGATCTTGAATCTTTAACATTTATCAGACCTGACGGCACTGTCATCGCCGATAATGTAGCGGCTGGAGTAGGTATTAGATCAAAGATAACTGTCACAGATAATGGGAGTGCCATTATTTTTGTCAATAGAGATCAGCAAGTTCACCTTGTTTTACCTGATTGGTCGACAAGTACACCGACATTCCAACATGGTGTATTAAACCTTCCTGACGGTCAAGGACAGTTTCCAAACGAAAACATAATTAGTGTAGCCGTTTCAAGACAAGGAAACAGGGTCGCTGTCACGCGTACACCAAGAACTAATGTTATAGAGGTAGCAGACTACACTACAGATCAGTGGTATTCATATGACCTTTATAATCCTACATTTAGCGATGGTGGAGAAAATACATATGATGTGGCGTATGCAGATGCTTTTGAATTTGACTACTCAAGTAATTTCATAATGTATGATGCTTTAAATCAAATTCAAGGACTATCTGGCCTAATCGAATATTATGATATCGGATTTCTTAACATCTGGAATGAAGAGGCAAATCAGCCCTCATTAGGAAGTATAAGTAAACTATTTAGTGGCCTTCCAGCGGATGTCAGCATCGGAAACCCTACATTCTCTAAAAACAGTGAATATATCATCGCATTTGATTATGCGGAAAATGTAGGCACCAATGGTAACACAGCTTTTGATAACTTCAGAATCTATGGAGCAAATATAGAAACAGGAGACAATAATGTAATCACCAACAATAATGAGTTTGGCTACCCTTCTTATTCGACTCAAGACAATGCAGTAGTATTTACTAAACTGTTTGATGGAAACAACCCTGATTCAGATTTATATGATGTTGCAGGTTTCAATCTTGATGGTTCGAAAATACAATCCACTGGTGACGAAGTAATAGTTGCTATCGAAGGCAGATTTGCCACTTGGTTTAACAATGGCGATCGTGATCTAGTTGAAGTAATAGAAACTCCAGAAGGAAAGACTGTAGAAATGTCTATTGCTCCTAATCCAGCAGCAATGATAGCTACGCTTTCATTCTCTGGCGATTTTCAAGGCGATGCATTTTACAACATCACTGATATTACTGGAAAATTAATTTCATCGCACAATACATATATTCATAAAGGAGAACAAGAAATAGCATTGCCCATTTCACATCTTTCTTCAGGCCTATATAATGTAACCCTATGGGTCGGCAGTCAATCGGCTACAACAAGGTTAGTGAAACAATAATGGATTATAATACTATTTAAGATCTAAGAAAATGCCTGCTTTATATGAGTGGGCATTTTCATTTTATCATCTTTACATCTTATGCCCAAGAAAGTACTCATCATAAGATTTAGTTCAATTGGAGATATCGTATTGACGACTCCCATTATAAGATGTATATCCGAACAACTCGGAGCTGAAGTTCACTTTTTGACAAAGACTAAGTTTAAAAGTATTCAGCAGCACAATCCTTATATCACGAAGCTCTTTAGCCTAAAAAAGGATGTATCAGAAGTAATCGAAGATCTCAAAGCAGAGCAATATGATTACATAGTCGATCTGCATAAAAACTTACGTACACAAGAAGTTAAACTAAAACTAGGTATTAAAAGCTATACATTCAACAAGCTCAATATCCAAAAATGGCTCAAAGTCAATTTGAAAATAGATCGTTTACCTGACACTCACATAGTTGACAGATATTTTGAAGGCGTAAAGGCGCTCAATATCACAAATGATGGTAGAGGTTTAGATTATTTTATAGCTCCTTCTGATCAAGAAGAGGCCGATGCCATTATAGGTGATCTACGCCAATACAACATATTGGTTCTTGGAGCTAATTATTTCACAAAACGAATTCCTACTTCACTATCAGAAAAGATAATTCTCAATAGTCAAACACCAATAATCTTACTCGGTGGTAAAGATGTACAAAAAGAGGCCAATAAACTCGCAAAATTGTATCCTCAAGAAACTATTAATTTAGTTGGAAAAACTTCATTAGCAGTATCCGCAGGTATTATCCGTAGATCTAACGCGGTTCATACTGGAGATACAGGACTTATGCATATAGCGGCGGCTTACAAGAGAAAAATACATACATACTGGGGAAGCACTATTCCTGAGCTAGGTATGTACGCCTACCTGCCTTTAACAGCCCCTCAAAATGAGAACCACGAAGTACTAAATCTAAAGTGTAGGCCTTGTAGTAAATTAGGTTACGATAAGTGCCCTAAAGGTCATTTTCGTTGTATGCTCGACATCAAAATTTAACAACTAGTCGAATCAATTACAAGCTTGGTAGATGTAACGAAACCTTATCCCTCAACTCTCCGTTACATTTAGTACATTTAACATTATCAGAGCTTAGCAAATACTAACTCTAATCATACAAAATATCACTAAAGCAATCATATGGCTAATCAACAGCAATTACCACCTAAAATGATCAAATACGCAATTTTTGCATTCCTTGCAATATTTGTTTTTTCGATTCTGTCTAATACCACTTTTCTTACTATACAACCAGGAAAAAGAGGAGTAGAGTTTAAGAGATTTTCTGGAGGTCTGGATAAAGAAAATATCTATGAACCAGGATTTCACATTATAGCACCTTGGAACAAAGTGTTTATATACGATGTAAGGATTAGTGAAGGATATGAAACAATGAATGTTCTTTCTAAAAATGGTCTTAACATTGATGCTGAATTATCATTTCGTTTTAGTCCTATACCTAATAAAATAGGTTATTTACACGAAGAGATCGGTACAGAATATATCAAAACGATCTTAATGCCAGAAATCAGATCTGCAACTAGAGAAGTAATCGGACAATACCTACCTGAAGAACTCTATTCCACAAAAAGGGAAGCTATCCAAGATGAAATATTCAAACAAACTGAAGCAGCTATCAGTCCTAAGCATCTTATTTTAGATGCTGTACTAATAAGATCAGTTAAACTTCCAGCTAAACTAGAAGATGCCATCGAGCAAAAACTCAAAGAAGAACAACTATCGCTACAGTACACTTACAAATTAGATAGAGAAAGACAAGAAGCCGAGCGTAGAATTATAGAAGCACAAGCCAAAGCGGATGCCAATAAGATATTAAACGCATCTCTTACAGATAAGATTCTCCAAGATAAAGGAATAGAAGCAACTCTAGAGTTAGCAAAAAGTCCAAATACTAAAACTGTAATAGTTGGAGGAGGAAATGGTGGACTACCTCTTATTCTTAATAATTAAGAGACAAAAAAATCATTATTAATACATCGAATATGTAGTCTATGCACGATAAGTACATCCTGCATATAGCCAGTTGGTATCCGCATCAAGAATCCCCCTATGAAGGAGATTTTGTGGATCGTCATATTCGATGTATTAGTACTCGAGTTAATGGAATCGTATACTTTGGTAAAGCAGTAAATAAACCCCTTGCAAAATTACAAACTGCTCAGAATGAGAATTGCAAAGTGTACAAAAGGCTCTTTCAAAGAGCAGGATCTTTATCCAACTACTCAAAATACCATGCTCTAGGGAATCGTGATATTAGCTCAATAGTAGAGGATAATGGCATTCCTATTGCAATCCACTGTCACGCTGGTTTTCCTGGCTTATCTCTTTCAACTGCTTTGTCCGACAGATACAATATCCCATTAATATTCACAGAGCACAGTACTATCTATCAGCAAGAAAAGCTATCAATTAAAGACAAAATAGTACTTTGGCATCTTAAGAAATATATATCTAAAGCCGATGTAGTATGTCCAGTAAGCCAAGCACACGCAAATGCTATATCTAGTAAATGTATTACTAAGAATATTGATATTATTCCTAATGTGGTGACAAATCCATTTTATGAAACGCTTCTTAAAAAATCACCAAAACCACATAAGCTTTTACATATTTCATCTTTAGATGATGATCAGAAAAACATAACGGACATTCTTAAAGCTTTTAATCTTGTGAGACTTAATAAGCCAGAGACAAGCCTTACCCTTGTGGGCAACGGTAATATCAAGGTCATAAAAAGACTAATTAAACGACATAAGATAGATATCACTAATCTAAATATAAACGGCCCTATCGATCACACGTCTATTCCCAAATTAATGACAGACCACGACTTATTTGTACTTTGGAGCAGATATGAAAGTTTTAGTTTAGTCGTCGCAGAATCATGGGCAAGTGGCCTACCCGTAATCTGTAATGATAGTGGAGGAATTACTGGTGAAAACAATGATTCCTTAGGCTCTCTTGCACAAGACTACACTGTAGAAGGTTTGGCTGAGACTATTAATGATTCACTAGATCGGTATCATAAATTTGATATCACAGCCATTCGTCAATATGCTCTAGATCGATATTCAGAATCAAGTGTTTCTCATAAATATGTAGAACTATATAAGTCATTACACATACTCTGATAAGTCATTGTATCTTTATGAAATACTTCTCACTATAGACTTATTAAATATTAAAATATAATCAATCATACCCTTCGATATAATTGACATGACAACTAAAGCAATCAAAAAACATATAGAAAAACTTATCGATATAGCTTATGAAGCAGGTAAGGTGATTTTAGAAATCTATGAAAGCGATGATCTAGGCGTAGAATCTAAATCTGATGAAAGCCCTTTGACCAAAGCCGATAAAGCGGCAAATGATATTATCTGTAAAGGTCTAGCTAAAATGACACCTCATATACCTATCATATCCGAGGAAAACAAAGAAATACCTTATCACGAAAGGAAAGATTGCGAGTACATTTGGATGGTTGACCCTTTAGACGGTACTAAAGAATTTATTAAAAGAAATGGAGAGTTCACTGTAAATATTGCACTCATTCATAATCAAAAATCTATAGCAGGTGTTGTCTACGCTCCTGTCTTAGATAATATGTATTACGCTATTGAAGGAGAAGGTGCTTACATCATAGAAGATAATGAACAGGTCTCTCTAACTGCCAATGTATATAGCAAGACAGATAGCAGTCTTAAAGTTGTATGCAGTAGATCTCATCTAAATGATGCTACAAAAGCATTTGTTCAAGATTACAATACACCGGAATTAATAGAAAAGGGCAGTTCATTGAAATTCTTAATCCTAGCAGAAGGTGGTGCTGAACTATATCCACGATTAGCACCAACTATGGAATGGGATACTGCCGCTGCACATATTATCCTATCGGAATCAGGAGGCAAAATTCATCAACCAGATGGATCTCCAGTCCTTTACAATAAAGAAAACCTCCTTAACCCATACTTCATTGCCACAGCTAATGAACGTAAATCATAACATCTCAGCTGTTATTATAGCTTGTAATGAAGAGAAACTTATACAGAAATGTATAGAGTCTATTCTACCCATTACCAACGATATAATAGTGGTAGATAGTGGAAGTCATGATAACACCGTATCTATTGCTGAGAAGACCGGAGCGAGAGTTTTCTATATGCCTTGGGAAGGTTACGGAGCTAATAAAAATTATGGTATAAGTAAAGCAAATCATCAATGGATCTTATCTATTGATGCAGATGAAATTTTAGACCAAGATTTGATTAATGATATTAAAACGATTAATAAGAATAGTCATACGATATACAAAATCAAAAGCCTTGTTAATTACAATGGCAAATGGATCCACCACTGCGGTTGGTACCCTGCATGGAAGCTTAGATTTTTTGATAAGTCAGTCGCCAAATGGAATTTAGATCCTGTACATGAATCACTGATATATCCAACCAATATAACCTTGCACGAATTAAATGGTCAACTATTACATTATAGTTATAATAGCGTAGAAGATCATAAAGAAAAAGCTACTAAATATGGAAGACTTAAAGCAGAGTCTTGGCTTAAAAACGGAAAGCCTCCAAGTATAATAAAAAGATTCTTCTGCCCCACATTCAAATTTGTGCGCACTTATTTTTTCAAATTTGGTTTTTTAGATGGCAAAGAAGGCTTTATTATCAGTAAGATAGATGCAAATATGATAAGAACAGCTATCACACATTTTGATCAAATAAAGTAATAAGCGAATTGAATATATTACACATTTCATCTGCAACTAGCTGGCGAGGAGGAGAACAGCAAATATCCTATCTAATAGACGAACTGCACTCATTAGGTCATACTAATTATCTTATGCATCCACTAGATGCTCCAATCTCAGAGCACAAATTAGTCGTAGGAAAATGTAACTCAATACCTTACAGAAAGGGTTTCTCAATTAACCCTCTTGTCGCATATAAGATTAAAGAAATAGTATCTAAGTTTAAGATAGATGTCATTCATGCACATGATTCACATGCCCATACATTTCTTTACTTAAGCTACAGACTTTTTTCATTGAAATCTCCAAGCGTAGTTAGTAGACGTGTCGACTTCCCTATCTCCTCTTCTTCTAAGAATAAATACAACTATCCATTAATTCGGAAAATCATATGTGTTTCTGATAAAATTAATGAGATCATGATTGGCAGCTTAGGAAATAGTGATCGAATAGTAACGGTACATAGTGGTGTAGATCTCAACAAATTTGAAATTCCTGGATGCATTAACCTAAGAGAAAAATACCGTATCCCTGAGAAAAATCATATTATAGCTAATGTCTCAGCCATAGCAGATCATAAGGATTACGTCACTTTCGTCAAAACCGCCAAAGCATTAATTGACCAAAGACAAGATGTTAGTTTTCTCATTATAGGTGGAGACGGAGGTGAAAAAGAAAACATCTCTAATTTGATCAACTCTATGGGTATAACTAAAAACGTGATAATTACTGGTTATATAGAAAATGCATATTCTATCATAAATCAATTAGACATCTTTTTCTTTCCAAGTAAAATGGAAGGTTTAGGTACTAGCATTCTAGATGCTCAAGCATGCAATATACCCGTAGTTAGTACATACGCAGGTGGCATTCCTGAGCTCATTACACACAACGTTACAGGTCTATTAAGCCCAATTGGAGATGTGCCAGATCTTACGGTCAACATTAATTCTATCCTTAACAATAAGAATCTTGGTCAAAGACTAGTTAAAGCCGCGATAGTAAATGTCAGCAACTATTCAAAAAAACATACTGCTCAAAAGACATTAGACATATATAAAGGCGTTATGTAAATGAACTGGCACACATTATGCTATTCAATAATGTGTAAAAACCTACAATTTAATGAGATACCTAATTTTAGCAATAGCAGTAAGCATCGCCTCTTGTAGTGGAAGCAAAGAAGTTACTAATGTTCAAAGTAACTTTGATAAATCAGCATATGAAGTAGATTTTCTAAAGACCAATGATCTATATGCTGTTTTAGATCGAGCAGAAAGAGAAAATAAACTAGTATATATTGATATTGGTACTAAATGGTGCCTTCCTTGTAAGCTAATGAAAGAAGACGTTTATACGGATAAAGGTATCGGTGAATATATGAATGATAATTTCATATCCTACATGGTAGATGCTGAAAAAGCCAATGGTCCTAATATGACAGTAATCTTCGATATTAAATCATATCCGACATTACTTTTTCTTGATACTAAAGGTCATGTACTAGAGCGAAAAGTAGGCGCAGCTTACCATACAGAGCTCAGAAATCTTGGCGACTTGGCTATCGCACAGAAGCCAAAAAAAATATAATCTTAGGACCTTTCCTCCATAAATAACTAAAAGCATATTGTTCTATTAGCCTAAAAGGACATTTCCATTATAGCTATTACGATTATTGAGTGTTTAAAGCATTTTATTCACTATAATTGTGCTTTCATTTTTTACTAGAAGAAAGCAAGAGTTACTGTGAGCAAAAAATCATCATATCATCCAGAGAGCTATTGGTCAGACGTAGCAAAAAGGATCAAATCTAGAGAAGGACGTAATGTAGTTGCTGGAGATGACGAACCATTTTACCGATATAAACGACAGCGATTCTTAGAAATGCTTAAGGCCGTTAAATTTCAAGATAAATCAGTCTTGGAAATTGGTAATGGTCCAGGTGGTAATCTCAAAGAGATTTCAAAACTTAAACCTGCTCGCTTAGTAGGTGCTGACATCTCTGCTGAAATGATCAAGTTGGCAAGAGCAAATAACACTGATTTTGTAGAATTAGTAAAAATAGACGGTACTTCTTTACCATTTGAAGATAATACATTTGATATAGTATTCACTGCTACCGTACTTCAGCATAATACTGATGATACTATGATGCGCACCATTCTTGATGAAATCTGTCGTGTGAGTAAAGATCGCGTATTTTTATTCGAAAAGATAGATTCTGAAATTAAAGGAGATGATCTATGCTATGCTAGACCAGTACAATACTATGCCGACCTTGTAGCCCCTCATGGCTTCGAACTAGCATCAACTGAGTACATCAATATACGTTCTAGTTATTTTGTGTCTGGTGCTATAAGAAAGGGCTTAAATCCAAAGAAAAGACAAGAGGGAGAACCTCTAAATGGCATATCAACATTACTTCAAAATATTTCGCTCCCTATTACAAAAATATTAGATAAAATATTTAATTCTAAGAAGGATGTAGCTAGACTAGAATTTATAAAGAAGAAAAACTAAGCTTGAAAAAGTTATTCTCTTAACAACTTACAACTATAACAGGGTTAAGAGATTGATTTCGGTTTCCCTTTACTTAAAAACCCAAATATACTACCGCATACACCTCCTATAATGTGTGCAAATTGTGAGACCCTATCCTCACCTAAAGATTGCCAGATCTCTTTACCCACAAATAGCAAGGCTACCAGTATAAATGTTATTGGTATTTCTCCTGATTTTACATTGGTAAAGCTGACTAGCAGAATTAGCATAAATACAATACCACTAGCTCCTAATAGTCCAGTATCAAAGAACAAAACATTTAATACTCCAGTAATAAGAGCAGTTGACAATATCATTATTAGAGTACTTCTTGATCCATATTTCTCTTCCACTATTGGCCCAAGAAGTAATATAAAAGTTAGATTTCCTAATAAATGATCTACACTTGAATGTCCTACAGAATGAGTGACTAAAGTGATTATTGATAATGGGTCTGT
Source organism: uncultured Saprospiraceae bacterium (assembly GCA_937995755.1). Lineage (GTDB taxonomy): Bacteria > Bacteroidota > Bacteroidia > Chitinophagales > Saprospiraceae > UBA1994. Next base: position 13,958 of record CALKJD010000060.1, read on the forward strand.
CCAATTAATACTAGTACCTACAGCTAAGATATTATCTAAAGTTCCAGCTAATCCTTTATTAAGTATAAACGCTATTGCACAAACTAATGCAAAAGTCAAAATCACAGGAGAATTATATCTTAGTCGCATATTGAATAATTATATCTCTAATATAGACTAAGCAAGCTGCTTCGCAAAACAAATACTGTTTTCCATTCCTGCATATTGATCATAATTATTAATAATCCCATAACCACAACGTTTATATAAAGTAATAGCTTCTGGATTCGATAAACCAGTTTCTAATATCGCTCTTGTATATCCAAGCTCTAAGGCCCACTCTTCTAATTTTTCTAGTATTTCAGTAGCTATTCGTTGCCCTCTATAGCTGTCAACAACAAACATTCTTTTAATTTCAACAGAATCAATATTATAAGGTTTTATTACACCACATCCAATTCCTTCTTTCTCCTTCAAAACGATAACTACATAATCTAAACCTTCTATACTATTATACTGATGATAGAACGAGTGCACTTCACCATCACGAACTGCTAAGTCTTCATCTAATTTCGAAACTAGATCTATAAAAATATAGTCTTTAGAATTTGTTCTTATAAATGATAAAGACATTTCGAATTATGTTTATCTATCCTACAATTCGAGATGCACCTACTCTTGCCCCCAATAAACCAGAGACAGCGGTAAGAAGAATATCAACTGAGGATATTAAAACATCCTGACCTAGATTAAATGCATTAAATAAAGTAAATAGCAAGAGTATACTTCCAGCAATTAAACCCGTCCTTAGTCTTTTATATCTAGCAACCATACCTGCTATAAATGCTGCTACAAAGGCTCCCAAAATATGAGCTATAATTATCATTATAAACGCTGAATAAGGCAAAGAACTAATATATTCCGCCATTGCTGAAGTACTTGTTATATCTAAATCAGCAGGAGCAGGATATAGACTAACATTAATCATTTCTAACAGAAACACTGCTAGTATACCCACTGCTACTCCAGCAAGAATCGACAAAATAGATCTCATAAATTAATTGACTTTAAAACTAAGGTTTAAGAATTACTCCGTCAGCCATAAATTTCAACTCAACTATCGGCTCTGTTATAGCCTCTATCTCTTCAGCAGATTTTCCCTCATCTTCTGCATAATGTCGTAATTCTTCTACTGAAGTCTCTTCTTTATATGCTTTTCCTCTCATTACTACGTCTTTACCAGATATATCCATTGGCATGAAAAAACCATAGTCTTTAAATTTTACAAACATCTCTTCATCGGTCTGCCCATCTGGCGAAACTATATTCATCCAACAACCTTTTGCTTGACAAACTGATTCTACTCTACCTACAACAACAGCTTCTACCTCATCTGCTTTCGCCATCTTAGCAATCAATTGATTATAACCAATAGCACTTTCATCACTTATTTTCTCACCAAAGTACTGTCCTTTCTCATCTGATACCGTTGGCTCATTATTATTTTTACAGCTTACTGATACTGTAATGGCAATAATCAGAAGTGCAAATTGTATAATTCTCATAATCTTTAATTTAAGTTAATAGTAAACAAAGAAAACCAATTATTTTAGAAGTAAGTACCTCTAGCCTCTTGTTTTACGCTTTTAATAAAAATAATGCTAAGTATTAGGTAACATTACTTTACACCTCTTTTACTCTATAATTTAAAATAGTATTAAGAAATAAATACTACTCAATTCATAATATCCCAGACTTTAATAAAACTCATTTAATCCTAATAATCTCCAACTATTACAGCAAATGTAAGAGTATAAAAAAAGCCTCCACAAAACTATTGTGAAGGCTTTAGTAGCGTGAGGCAGGCTTGAACTGCCGACCTCAGGATTATGAATCCTGCGCTCTAACCAGCTGAGCTACCACGCCAAATATGCTAAGCGGTCGCAAATATACAAGATTAAATTACAATCCAATAGTATAGAAGTAAATATTGCACAAAAAAAAATAGCGAATATCCTATTGGATATTCGCTATTAAATTTCCTTTAAAGGAAAAAGAAAAAGGTGGCGACCTACTCTCCCACAAATGCAGTACCATCGGCGCTGTAGGGCTTAACTTCTCTGTTCG
>CALKJD010000061.1 GCA_937995755.1 uncultured Saprospiraceae bacterium
AATGCATTGTGATTCACTTCAGAAATATTTCCTGGAAGAACTCCAGAATAAACATATCCTGACCAAGAAGTTGATGCCGTTCTATCTAAACAATAAGAATTATTATTTTCATCATACACTGAAATGCTCGCCCCAGGATTCTGTCCTTTGTAAGCAACTTCAACTATTGTTTGATATACACTTCCTGAAGAAGGAATATCAACTGTTATATCTGGAGTACTGTTACAGGATCCTGCACCATTTCCATATACATCAACTATTTTTCCATCATCACATCCTACTGACCAATCCTGCGGAGCAGGTGCAGAAGAACATGCATCATAAGAGATACATACACTAGATGGATAAACTGAGTTTGCTCCACCTTGTAAAATTATTTCATCAGTACCATCTGGCAACAATGTTCCGCCTAGAGGTCCGCTCCAATATGCGCTTTCTACTCCTGTAGCTACACCATCATCTGATGTTGAATTTCCAGTCAGTGGTGATTCCCAAACAGTAGCACCATTTTTCTTAAAGATTACTTTATAGCTTTCTCCATTTTGAGTGCCAGAATTTGATCTGTTACAATATCCATCCCAAGCTACTGCTTCACCAATGTTAATATTCACAGCTCCACTAGTCATCCCTGAAGGGTATGGACCTGGGATAGTATACGTCCAATTACAACATGGACCTGCAGTCCAATCAGCACTGACAGTACATCCACTTACTGAGATATTGTTATCCCAAATAAAATCTCCACCACTACAAGAGGGTGAAGGAGGGGCTATAATATCCGAATCAACAACTGTTACACACCAACCATCAGTTTTAATCCAATCTCCTGTACCAGATTTAGTTACTTGGATGTAATGTGCATTTGCAGGCACAACTGAAGTTAATGCATACTGTTGTATATTAGGAAGTGTTGCGTTAACTTCTACCTTATTTTGAGAAATATAATTCCAATTCGAATCAAAGTAATTAATACCTACTTGATGGTAAAAAGAAGGGTTATGTGTCCCTGCATATACTTTAAGTTCAAGTATTGTACCTGGAGCAATTGATCCAGATGCAAATGTATTTGATGCATAATTATTACTTGTATTAGTAATTTGGAATTGACCGGAATTGCCAGAGGTAGAAGGGCAAGTAGCCACATAATTACCTAACTGTAAATTTCCACCGCTAAAACTCCAACCATTTGTACCTGATTCAAAATCACCATTAGTAACTAGGTTGTTAGTACATGAACATGATTGGGCGTTTGCGCTTCCTAAAGAAAATAAGAAGAAAATGGCCAAGAATGAAAAACTAACCATCAAATTCCTCTCGTGGTTAATGTTTCGATTGTGCTTTTTAGCACTTAATAAAGGCCAACTTTTTAAATGCCGCTTGAAAAGATAGCGGAGTTCGCCAAAGTTTGTAAACTTTTTAATTCTCATTGTAGGTGTTTTTGTGTAATTCAGTTATTTCTAAAAAACTCATCCAATTTTTTAGACTATAAAAGAAACCAAAGTCACTTTCAAAAAGAGAAATATGTGCAAATAAGTCAGAAACCGTAAATAACTGACAACTACCTTACATTAATCCATCCAAAACTACCTAACATCTTAGGTCTACAGACAGATATAAAATCAAAAGTACTATGCACTGTGCTCATTTCTACTTAGAACAAAGGGATTCTATAATCTAAAAAATATTGCACATATTTATATTAAACTAGATTAGCAAAGGTAATTCCAAGTTGTCAGTCTTTGAATTAAGATTATACGCTTTGTAAACTAGATAGCAAATATCCATTGGAATCATTAAAAATAAGGCTGTTACGCCTACTATCAGAGGGTAGAATCACCTAAATTGAAGCTTCTAATCGCAATATTTGAACTAAAAATCGAAAAAACAGGATTGTCCGTCTCTCAAATACGACAGATTTCGTCTAAAAATCTATAGGTATCTGCCTTCACTTTTTCTATACTTTTCGAGAATATCCAAGAGGAAATTACATGCCTTTCTGCATCTGGATAGGCCACTCTAACTTTCTGATTATCAGGGGTAGATATCGCATTATAGAATTCTAACATATCTTCAACTGAAACCACGTGATCTGACCTCTTTTCGTCCTTAAAATAGTACCCCATGAAGACTGGAATATCTATTTTGGAAAACACATCTTTGGTCATGGTTTGATCTAACAAATCCCTAACCATAAAGGCACCTTGAATATGGTATGTTCCATTCCAATATTTTATCGCATTATCATCATATGAGATGGTATTATATATACCTCCAAAAACATATTCAGCGATTTGCCTACCCCAAGGTTTTAGAAGTAATTCTGACTTCTGATCGTATAAATCGATATTGGGACTATACATTACTAAGGCATCTATATCATCACGAATACTAGCTAGATATGCACTAAGTGTTCCTCCAGTCGAGCAACTAATCACGATCAAAGTATCGCCCAATCTTGTGCCAATATCAATAGCTTCATTAGCACTTTCAATCATTTCTTGAGGTGTAATAGTACTAAATGACATACTATCAGATCGACCATGATCATGTAATCTAGCTAGGTATAAATTAGCCTTATATCTCTTTGCCACTTCTGTATGAATGGGGTCTCCCTCTTCTTGGGAAGCAGAGAAACCATGAAGATAAACGATCGAAACTCCAGTGCGAACACCCACATTATCATTCCAAATAATACGAGCTTCGTTATCCGGTTTGAGATCTGATACAAGTGCTTCTTGCTGAGCAATCATGGAGTCAAGCTCTAGCAGTGGTATTTTTAGCCATTTGGAAGCTGAGGGTGTCTGTATAGGTTTGAATTCTACCTTAGGTCCTAAGATATATACTACAAAAATCAAAAGCAGTAAAATCAAAAGCACCTTAAATAACTTATTGAACATTTGCAAATATTTAAACTGGAAAGAAAATAGAAAATCGTACCAAACAACTGCGCTTAAAGTCAAAACATATATTATACTTGTAGTTAAATTTAGACTACACAAATTTAAAAGGATAACAATGGCAAAGATACTAGTAAATGATGGTATGCACCAAGCAGGAATAGATATGCTTAAAGCAGCAGGACATGATGTCAACACTAATAATATACCGCAAGCAGATCTTATGGAGAAGCTACAAGAGTATGATGCCATATGTGTTCGTAGTGCGACTAAAGTGAGAACAGACCTTATAGATAATTGTCCAAATCTCAAAATCATAGGTAGAGGTGGTGTAGGTCTAGACAACATAGATGTGGATCATGCCAAATCCAAGGGAATAAAGGTATTAAATACTCCTGCCGCATCATCTAGATCAGTAGCTGAATTAGCAATGGGGCATCTATTATCTGTTGCGCGCTTTATAAATGACGCCAACCTAAATATGCCATCTAAAGGTGCTACTGAATTCAAATCACTCAAAAAATCTTATTCTAAGGGATTTGAACTGGAAGGCAAAAAGTTAGGTATTGTCGGCTTTGGTCGTATCGGTCAAGAGACTGCTAGAGTAGCTCTCGGTCTAGGCATGGAGATTTTAGCTGTGGACCCTTACCAAGACAAAGTGAACATTTCTGTTGGACCAAAATCATTAAATCTGACTACTGAAATAACAACAGTGGACATGGATACAATGCTATCTAATGCAGATGCTATATCATTGCATATACCGAATCTTGGAAAGCCAGTATTGGCAGCTGAAGAGTTTGCAAAAATGAAAGATGGTGCTGTATTAATCAATGCTAGTAGAGGTGGAACTGTAGACGAAGATGCTATGTTGGCTGCTCTTAATTCTGGAAAATTACGTGCCGCAGGTTTAGATGTATTTGTGGGCGAGCCTAAGCCTAGAGAAGATGTGCTTTCTCACGCTCACATATCTAGCACTCCTCATATAGGTGCTAGTACAGTAGAAGCTCAAATCAAAATAGGTCAAGAGCTGGCACAGCAAATTATTGATAACTTATAGCGTTCAATCTTGATTTTTCGGTAGCCTTTTATAGTTATATGATCTTTCGGAGAAGCGCTTCCTAGCGAATTATCATACATGTTTGGTAGCGTTTACATTATTGTAATTCTCAAAACTTCACTACCTTTTTAGTGAGGAATTGATTGTTCTGCTCGACGGTAATGATGTATGTACCTGCCGTCCATTCAGCACTAGGAATCGATATAGTTTTTGTGATATCTCGAACTGCGACGTTGTATACTTTTTTACCATCTAGAGATTCTATTGTATATATAATATCTCCTCCTCCCTCTAAGGGGCTGTAGTTTATATCTAATACATCTGTAAATGGATTGGCCACTGATATGCTCATATTATTTTGCTCATTACACTTCGCATTCATGATATCGAAATATTGGCGTCGACCATCCAGATCAGTATTAACTATCCTATAATAATGGATACCAGTAATCTCGTTATCCAGATAACTATATTCTGCTCCTTGACCATTCTCTCCTTTGGATGTTTGCTCATATAAGTCAATCCAGTCCATTGCATTATCGCTTTTTTGAATGGTGAAATAGTCGTTACCAACTTCGCTTGTTGTCTGCCATGAAATCGACACCGCGTTATCATCAGTGATACATTTAACTTCTTGCATACTAAGTTCAATAGGTAATACTACCGCCGAAGAAACCCTAATCTCCGAAAAGCCACTACAGCTCCCTCCATGATTACTCAAAATAGTAATCAATAAGTAATCTGCTGCGATGCCACCGAGATCAATTATATCTTCGCCCTCATAATAGGCTGAACCTTGAGAGATGCTTACTGTCGCAGTCCCTGCTTCGTTCCAATTGACTCCGTCAGACGAAATATCTATAGCAATATCTTGCACACCATTGTCCAAATTAAAAGGATCGTTGTAATTCCATAAAGTAATAGTACTCATGACATGGGTAGCCCCTAAATCATATCTTATCCAATGACCTTCTCCCCTATCAGTATTGGGATTGGCAGAAGGTGTGCAGGATAACCATGCATCGGTATAAGAAGTGCTGTGTCTATCTGGAAATTGCTGAGCATTACCTAGCACTGTCCATAGACAAAGTGCTAGATATAGAAATATCGATTTCATAGTATTATTAGTTATAAGCTTAATAATACTCCAATGGGATTAATCAAAATTGAATACTGCTGAAAATTAGTTAGATCAGCAAACCTAAGGGGTTTCCATTATAGATGGAATCAAAGTTATCTATATTGGGAAATAGCGTGAGTAATTCTGAATTTTCGACACCAAACCAACTAGCTATATCCCCAAAATATTGGTCAGTGGCAATAGTTGGCAACATAACACCTCCGCCTAATTCGAGATTATTATCTAGATCAAGATCTGGGTATGTACCGAAGATCTGTCCTCCGTTGACCGCGCCTCCCATAATGAAAGCATTAGATCCCCAAGCGTGATCTGATCCTTGTCCATTGGAGGTAAGGGTACGAGCGAATTCAGACAAACAGAAAGTCGTTACAGAATCTTGCATTTGCAATTCGGTCATAGCAGCGTTAAACTCTCCTAAGGCTGTATCTATTTCTGAGAGCAACCCTTCGTGAGTATCGATTACCTCATCATGCATATCAAATCCTCCGTAATCGATGAAAAAGATTTGTCTCTTCATACCTAAGGTGTCTCTTGCAGCAATTGTATTTGCAATTAATCGAAATTGATTGGATAGCCTGTTAGAACTAAATTGCGTAGACAGGGTTTGAGCATTTAAGGCTTCATTATATTCCTGAGCGCCATCCTTTCCCACTTTCATAATATCTACATAAGTTTTTTTGAATACGTCATCGTAGTATTGATCAATCACGCTATCAATCGTATTACGATTAGCAGTAGGCTCTTCCCATGGTTCTGTATAACCATCTAATTCCGTAGCACCAAAATTTCCATAATCTCCATAAGTATTTAATGAAAATTCTACAGTGCTTTGTCCTGTTTGGTAAACGTTACTTCCAGAAAGTGATAAATTCAAAGAAATATTTTCATTGTCATTACAAGCATGGAACATATCCGCAATCTTACCACCCCAACCTTGGGCCACTCTTTCTTGAGGTATGCCAGTTTGCCAATGCATAACTTGATCTGCGTGAGAATAAAGACCTAATGGAAGCTGAGCCGATCCATCATAGACTTGCGCTTTAGTAGTAGGTTGAATTAAAGTACCTACGTTAGCTACAAATGATAAATTTCCATTATTGAATAATGATTGTACTTGAGGCATAGCATGATGTACAGCATATTCTTTACCTCCGGTAGTATAATTGAGTGGACGTAAATTCTTGGTCGCGTCATCAACATCTATCTTTGGCAACGCAAGATTTGTCCTTGTTACCGCATATTGCGCGTGAGAGGCATCATCATATGGTATGAGCATATTATAGGCATCATTACCTCCACCCATCAATAATACTACCATTGCTTTGTAATCTGTAAACCCGTTGACTGCTGCTGCGCTATTGATAAATTTCAAATTGGTCAAGGTGTTCATTAGCGTAGTTGTTCCTACTGCTGCACAACTCATATTTCTAAGGAAATTTCTTCTAGATACTAATCTCTTTGCCATGCTATATTTCTTTTATTGGTATTGTAAATTTGAATTGAAACTACTATCTAATAACTGAGAAATCTGGTGAAGTTGCTATCAAATAAATAGCAGTCCTTACTCTTTGTAACTCCCAATCATTTCCCTCCCAAGCAATACCTGGTAAGTTATCTCTTAATGCTTGCCTCAATTCATCGGATAGTTGTCCATGAGTAAGCACTTTATCCAACTCATTGATCAATAATTCTGGCTCAGATGCAAATTCTCTGTAGGCTTCAAAATCTATTTGAGTCTCACCGAAGTGATAAAGAGGAATCCATTCATTACCTGTTGGATTATAATATTGTTGTCCAGAAAGCAATTCTCCCCAATCTCTTGTCCAGCGATATACCGAGTTATAATATTTTATAGAAGTTCCTGTGTCATGAATTTTAAATTCCGGAGCGACTAAACCCGCTGCTGATATATCTCCCACTGGCTGATGATTAGGTAAATAAAAGTTGAATACTGATGGGCTATTCATGGGTTCTTGCCTCAAATTATTACTATAATCAAAATGCTCCCAATACCTTCCTCCTGGTTCAGCAACTATTTCTAGTCCACGAATAATCTGAGACTTCCTTATTAACGGTTCTCGTAATCTAGATGAATGTTGCTCAAACATATATTCTCCATTTCTAGCTTCTTCATCTAACAAAATAGCTTTCACTACTGCTGCCATATCGCCTCTCTCGCCATTGCCGTTATCTATAAACACATTAGCTACTCTATTGATATATGCTGGAGTAGGATTAGATTTCACCAATCTCTGAATCAATCTATAGCTAATGAACGGAGGTACATTTTGATGATTAAAAAGTATATCGATAGTTTGATTTATATCGTCCATTCCTGGCTGACTCGCAGGTATTGTATGATTCTTAAGTATTATTTTTTCACTTGGTTCATGAAAATCTTCATACATAGCTAAGGGTACATTCCAATCCATACCGTAAATGCCCAAACCAAAGTATGGCTCATTTGTCCACCAAACATTTTCATTTATAGCACCTGGACCTAACCCTGTAAATATTTTCGCCATCTCTTTGATGTCCGCATTATCATAAGTCGGTATAGAATTGCCTTGCCCATCTAATTGATGAGTTCCATCATTATTTAATTCGTACAATCCTATAGTGAATAATTGCATGATTTCTCGCGCATAGTTTTCATCAGGGTGCACATTTTCTTCTGGTATTGCTTTAGGATTATTGAGGTGACTGAGGTAGTAAGCCATCGCCCCATGTAATGACACGTCAGTAAGTAAATCTTTATAGTTACCAAAAGCACCATCTAATAATTTGTCATAATAATTAGCCGTAGCTTCGGCTTCACCACTTAAATCGGAATTAGTAGATATGACTAATATTTGAGAAAGTGCAAAAGCAACTTTTTGTCTTAATTGATCTTCAGCCGTCATTGTATTTTGCCACCAAGCGAAACTAAGCTCTCTCATAGCTGGACCAAATTCATCTTCTGGGTCACTGATGCCACGTGCTGTTACGGTATCTATTATTTCATTCCACACATCAACTACTTCACTTTCCAAATAAGTGACTGGTAACGCAATTTGTTGATCGATCCAATCCGAATACTCCATATCCTTGACGATATTGATATAGTCTAGATCTGCGCCCATCGTCGCTTGACTCAAAAATCTACCTGTTTCAAATAGTCGAGAATCCATCCCTGTGCCATCGATCGTTTTTATAGCTTCAGACCCGACAACATCGCTACTACTAGTAACTGTGATCCCCTCAGAATGACCTGCTCCGATATAGTCCTCATACTCTTGAGCAGATACTGGTGTTATAGATATTAATGCGAATAGAAAAGTAAAGAAATGTTTCATACGCTTTAGCTTTTTAGTGGGTTGGAGATCAATCGTGATATCCTTATTTATTATTGTATTATCGATCCTGTAAATATGGTAATCAGCAAGGAGCCATTTATCCATGGTTCTGCTGATTTTAATTATAAGGGTATTACCTTATGAGTTGCAATTGCTTGCTAAGTGTAAGTGCGCCATATTGCAATCTGAATATATAGGCACCTGCAGTAACATCTCCCATTCTTAAAGGAAGAGTAAATCTATCGGAAGACACTTCTACACTACCTTGCATCACTTGCTTCCCAGTTATATCCACTACACTATAATCATAAGTTCCTGATTGAATATCTGTAAGTGTAATCATCGTCTCAGCATCAAATGGATTAGGTGATACATCTATATTATTAGCGAGTTCTGCTTCTTTGGTATCTGTAGAGGTAGTAGCAATAGTCGCTTGAAATCTTACCTCTGACAATCCATGGCATGTAGCATGACCGAAATTGGATAGAGATGTAAGGATGACATACCTTGCATTTAATCCATTGAAATTGGGTCCTTCCTCACCTTGATAAAATGAAGAAGCTGGAGCTTCGGTCATTGTATGATAGGCCAACTCTGTCCAATTTTCACCATCTATTGAGTAGTCGATTACCAATTCTTGACTGCCTTTATCTGTATGTTGATAGCCATTGACATTCCATATAGTAGTTCCATGAAGCGTATATTCATTTCCAAAATCATACATTATCCAATGGCCTTCCTCTCGTACTTTATTAGGATTTTCTGTAGCTTGACAAGATGTCCAACTATCTGCTATATCGGTACTATGACGATCTGGAAATTGCTGCCCAAAAGAAGTAAATGTCAAAAAGAGAAATAATAGTGGAAATATAAATTTCATATTTAATGAATTAGTTTTTCAATGAAGGTCACCTAACAAGTAGTAATAGTAAAACAAGAACTAAGCCTAATCGCCATAAATATGGGTAAAAGTATACTATCAGCTATATCTAAAAGAGACTATATCGCTTCGATTCGCTGCACTACAAAAAGGGATTTCATAGCCTGTAGAGCTCAAAAGCTTCTTCTAAAAGTATAATTTATATACCATATTTGTAATAAGGTTCACCTAATGAATAACAAAATCAGGGTTTTTACCGTCTTTCACTCAGTGAATACACCGAAAACTGTATATACCTGTTTTAACAAATAAGAATTTAGCTTCAATGAAATATATAATATTTGTACTTCTTACTGGCTTAACCGCCTATGGCGCTACCGAGGGATATGGCCTGTATCAAAATCAACAAAAGGTAAGCCAACTGAAAGCGGACCATGCGGATATCAATAAAATCAACTATGGTCTATTCAATTTAGATCTATGGAAGAAAAAAGCTATGGTCATCTTTGATGATAAGATTGGGGAATTTAAAATCAGCCCTGATGTATATCGCCAACTTGAGGGAGAAGTAAAAATATACTTGGATAATGTCTATGAAGAATACATAGGATCTGGAAAACTAGTGAATGAGATGATTGCTGAAGCAGAAGAGTCTGGATCAATCAATAAGTTTTTCCTCAAAATGATCAAAGACAACATAGGGGATCAAATCGGAAAACTTAACATAGACAAACAGCTACCCAAAATAGCCACAGCTATTTCAAAAGAGATAAAAGCCAATGAACCGAAGATTCGATATTATATAGAAGAAGGCTTACAGGACATGCTCTTTGCTGGAGCAGAAAATATCGAAATCGTAGATCCTCGAATGCCTATATATCAGCTCTATGGTGCTGAAGATCTCAAAGGAACTAACGCTGCTATACTCAGTCAAATCGAAAGTATTGATCCACTAATAGACAGAGCGTTAGAAAGGGTAATCATTATCTTAGGTACATCTATTTTATTAGGTTTACTATTATACAAAGTGATAGGATTCAAACTGTTTGTAAGTCACTGGACTTTAGCATCAGTAGCGTTATTAGTACTTGGGGTGAGTATGCCTATGATAGATCTAGACGCTAGGCTCAATTCGTTTCAGATGGATCTTATGGGAAGTAAGATTGGGTTCGATGAGCAGTCACTATATTATCAAAGCAAATCAATTATAGATGTGACTACCACTCTAATAAAAGAAGGCGCTCCTGACCTCAAAATCGTAGGTTATATGATATTAATGTTTAGTGTGATATTTCCTTTCATCAAGCTACTACTCTCCGCTTTATTTTTATTTAGTGAGAAAGTATCTAATAGCAAATTGGCCAAGGGAATCATATTTCACCTAGGGAAATGGAGTATGGCGGATGTGTTTGTAGTCGCTTTGTTTATGTCTTACATAGGATTCCATGGCTTGCTTACTTCACAGCTAGGAGGTATAGCTAGAAATGAAACTGGATTCGCCATAGAGACGCTTAACTATAGCCGATTAGCTCCAGGAGCTCTATTCTTTACGAGTTACTGTATATTATCGATAATCATTGGAATCATTATCAATAGGCATGATCAACGTAGCACAGAAATGGAAACTGTCTGATCACCATCTGAGAGATAATAGATTCCTGATTTTAAGTGATTCCCAAGATCTATAAATCCATCTTGGCTTTCATTTAGATATGTATTTACTATTCGTCCTTGGTGGTCAAAAAGCGTAAGGTCTGTCGATGCATTTTCAACATTGATTATACTTGTTACATTGAGATCAATAGGATTAGGATAGGCTAACCATTTGCTACTATCATTTGTGTTTTCGATCACTTTAGTCGTGGAATAGTCCTTAGTCCCATCATGATCTATCTGTAAGATTCGGTAGTACAGTGTTCCTTTGGGTGCAGCTTTATCTTCGTAGTTATATGATATCATTTCCAACGAATTATCATTTCCCTCTACTGTGGCGATATTAGTATACCTGACATTATCTAGGCTTCGCTGTATGATGAAGCGGTCATTATTGATTTCCGAAGCTGTAACCCAATGTATATCAATATTCTCATCGTCCATAAGCAGAGTGAAGGACGCAAATTCAACAGGTAATCCTTGAGTGACTTCTATGTAACCACCATTATCACCAGTAGCACTACTATTGCCATTGACGGCATTTCCTCTAAGTGTAAATGATGGTTCCACTGAACCAGAAGCAGGAGAAGTCCAGTTAAAATCCCAACATGCTGGATTACCAGGAGAACCGAATGGCTTTGGAAATGTATGCGTGATCCGATCGCTTTCAGCATTAATCTGAGAACTGCCATCTTCTCCAGCAATAAAAGCACCTAAATCTGTCTCTACTCTAAATCCAGCACCTACTTTACCTGGATCTACTATACACAATTGCATAGAATAAGTAGTATTAAGTGCCACCGCCCCACTATTAGGTAATCCTGTCAATATGATGGATCCATTAGCACTAGTATTACTTCCGTGACAACTATTACAGGCACCAGTTAACCTTCCACCCGTATTACTGGAATTGAGAAAAACAACTACAAAAGCCAATACGGCAAATAATGGAAAAGTAATTCCTTGGTATTTCATAAATCCTAGTTTAACGTTTGCGAAGTAATATATCATCACTTCAAATCAATTTGCGTTTTCAATATAGCCAATAAGAAGCTAAGTCTGTATTCAAAATTCAGATCAACGCTCAGCACACCTATAAATCAAGGTAAATACCTATTAAGTGATCCGTGTAAATACGGATAATCGATTATCCATAACGCTTACTCGGTAGGCCCTCCACTGCCTTACTATCTAATAGATATTAGTACCATATTAATCATCAAACAGATATACGACATGAAAACTAGAGAAGCATATAGTACCCAAGAAAACGATTACAGCAATGTAATTATCGTAATCGGAGTCGCCGTGATGATCAATATTTTATTCTCAAGTTTGGGATTAGATATAACGGATACCGCAAGACACATCGCTAGTAATATAGCTATGACATTTTAAAAAAAATAAATCATTGAATCGATCAGAGAAACAACAGCTCTCTGAATTATTCACAATAACAACCATTCACTTCACCTTTTTAAATATTAAATACCATGAACAAATTAGCATCAATCCTCGCAATACTAATCCTATGGGTGTCAGGAGCATCTGCGACTACTCACCCCACATTCGAAGAAGGCGCACAACTCTTCGTCGTAGCACAGTCTGGACTCAGTCTCAGAGCGGAGCCAGGATCTCACAAAGAACTCATAACCATTATACCTTATGGTGAAGTGGTGCAAATACTAAAACCTGATTCTATAATGCTCAAAGAAAATATCAATTGGGTATCTGGTCAATGGATCCCAGTGCACTATGATGGCCATATCGGATATGTCTTTGATGGTTATTTATCTCCACTCACTTTACCTTCATATTCATTTGAAAAAGCACAATCTGATCTCAATCTTATATATCCATTAGAGTCGTGGGTCGGCGTACACTTACACGCTATTGGCAATCAAGATACTGTTACTACCGACTACTATGACCAAGTCACTCAGATGTATGAATCAGGCGATCAACTCACTAGAATGAATGCAGGAAATTTATATAAGGTGAAACTTAATCTGAAGGACGTACGCATAATGGATGTATACCACTTACTAAAATCTATGCTCAATAATAGATATGAAATTGACCACTTTGAAAAGTCAAGTCTATTCTTAGCGGATGAGGGATCGGATCTTAAACGCATCAAAATCCAATTAGAAAATCCGGTAGACATTCGTTACACGGCTGCTGGGAATGTGTTAGTGACTATCACCAGTCAAGAGTACGAATGTGATCTGCTTACAGATGTAAGTGAAGGAGAATAATAAATCCGAAGCTGTAAAGTATAGTCCTTATGTAATATAGTAAGAATTACAAAGAACGAAGATAGGTTAGTAAGGCGTTTAGGGCTACTCTTTTGAGTGGCCCTCTTACGTTATAAACATCAATGCATTACATAAAGTAAGTATCATATCGTCACAGCCGATTCGCTTTACCCTTGCAAAAAGCATAAAAACCCATCTAAATGATCAAGAGGTATGTGTCCGAAATGTAATAATCCTCAATTGAATATCTGGACAAAGCATTAAGTCCCAACCTAATAAATGGTCTCTCTATGACTTTACTTTTGCAGGTCTGATAAAACACTCTTTACCCTCAGATTGGTATTGGTTATACAGTGATTTAATCTTTGTATTTGCTACACGTTGCACCACTTTATAGTACTTCTTTCCTTTGACATATTCTTCCAAGATAGATACTTGCAGGCCTTCACCTAACAATGCATTAAGGTACTTAAGTGCATTACCATACCTTGTGTAAGCAGCAAATTGGATTGACATTTCACTTTGATAATTTTCCACATCTACATTGTAGATATTTTCCTCAGCGTTGGATACTAATCTAGCCGTTGCGGGTCGGTTTTCTTTAGCGCTGACATTTACAATTTCAGCTCTTGCATTAGATACATTTTGAGTAGATCTTTTATCCTCCTTCAGCTTATACGCTAATGGCTTAGCATCTGTAATCGGTAACTGACTATATTGGTGGAGAAACAGGTAGAGCTGTCTTGTATTTCTGATATTTTGTATGCGGTCTACTTCTCCCCCATTTTCATCGATGATCAGCAATGTAGGCAACATTCTTACTTCATATCGCTCATACCATTCGATGTCTTTCTTTTCTGAGTAATCCGCTTTGACACTTACCAGTCCATTGTTAATAAGATTGATCACACGTTCATCTCTAAAGTGTCCTTCTTCCAGCACTTGACAAGGTAGACACCAATCTGCGGTAAAGTATATGACCGAATATTGACCTGAAACATTCATAGCATCGATTACCTCATCTGGCGTGGCTTGCATGAAAGAAACTTCCTTGTAATCGGCTGACGCTAAGAATGAATTGCACAATATTAGGAGCAGATAGATTGCTCTATACATAAGATCATTGGTGATTGAAATATAAATGTACGTATTTAAATTATTTATATATACTATTTATTGATTTATGGCAAATTAGACTAATCCAGAATGCTTTTAATGAAGTCTTAATCATTCACATTTGCAATGATTCACATATTATCGTTGATTAGTATTCTTAAAAATATTATATTGAGATTGTATTTTTTCAACAATATGAAACGGATAGTTATGAAAGCAGCGTTCAATAAATTTAGTTTTTTCATCAGGAAGTACTTCTTGGCTGAATTTATATTTATTTTAATTTTCTATGGTATGGTAATGTACTATCTAAATGAAATAGATATATCCAATTCGGACTCTCTACGAAGTTTATTTCTACAAGTGACGCTTTTTGCATTATTCATGACTCTAGTCAATAGATTTCTTAGAAA
>CALKJD010000062.1 GCA_937995755.1 uncultured Saprospiraceae bacterium
TTCGAAGGAGTTGAGCCAGGCGACTATACAGTAGTAGTAGAAGATCCTACAGATTCACAAAGTGTAAGTGATGAAGATGAGTCTGACGATGGAGATGCTGATGATATGGATGATACAGTAGATAACACTGTACCAGTAACAGTTGAACCAGGAGAAGATGATTCAGATAACAACTTCGTAGATGAAGCTTTAGTATCAGTTGGAGATTATGTTTGGTTTGATGCCAATGCAAATGGACTTCAAGATGATGATGAAGAAGGAATCGAAGGAGTAACAGTAACACTCTTAGATGAGAACGGAGACGTAGTAACGTCAATGATGACTGGTGAAAATGGAGAGTATCTATTTGAAGACCTTTTACCTGGAGTTTACCAGATTCAGTTTACTAGTCCAGAAGGATTTGTTAACACAGAAGCAAATGTAAATGGAGAAGCTTCTGATGCAGGTGCTGATGATAGTGATGCTGATGATGCAGGTCTTACTCAACAGTTTGAACTTACAAACGGAGAAGCAGAGCTTGATCTTGATGCAGGTTACTATGAGCCAGCAAGTTTAGGAAATTACGTATGGTTCGATGAGAACGGTAATGGACTACAAGATGCTGACGAAGACGGTGTAAATGGTGTTAGAGTTGAGCTTTACAAAGCTGATGACTTAGCAACATTAGTAACATTCGAAATGACTGCGCCTAAAGATGGAGAAGATGGATATTACTTATTCACTGATCTTGCACCAGGTAGCTACGTTGTTAAGTTTGTAGCACCTAGCGAATCTGTATTAACTTCTCAAGATGTAGAAGGATTAAGTACTGATGCTACTGATGACAACAACGATAGTGATGCAGATGAAATGACTGGATTTACTCATGTAATTGATCTTTCTTCAGGAGAAACTGATTTAAGAATAGATGCAGGTATTTACGAGCCATTATCACTTGGTAACTTTGTTTGGGATGACGTTAATAATAACGGAGTATTCGATTCAGGTGAAGCACCGATTGAAGGAGTAACGATTACATTATTTAGAGATCTGAATAATGATAATACTCCAGATGAAAGTACTTTAAGAACAGATGTAACAGATGATTCAGGTAACTATTTATTCGAAGACTTAGCTCCGGGTGACTACATAGTAGTAGTAGATCCAACTAACTTCAACTTTGGTAGTTCTCTAGCAGATTATATCTCAAGTACAGGTAACGATGACGCTATGGGTATGGCACCAGATGCTGATGTTTCAGCAGATGATACTGATGACAATGGATACGATAATGGAGCTAATATTGGAATCTTAAGTAAGACAGTTACTCTCTCATCTAGAGAAGAACCAATTGCTGAAGATGGAGATAATAACTCTAACCTAACGGTTGACTTCGGATTCTTCAAGCCAGCGGCTATTGGAGATTATGTTTGGGAAGATACTGATGCAGATGGTACGCAAGACGCTAATGAATCAGGTATCAATGGTGTTACTGTAACATTATTTGATAGATTGACGAGCGAAGTAGTTGCTACTATGGAGACAATGTCAAACCCAGATGTTCCTACGCAACAAGGTTACTACTTGTTTGATAACTTGACACCAGGTGATTATTACTTAGAGTTTGTTGCTCCAGACGGATTTACAACAACTCTTCCAGGTGCTACAGGAGATGATAGAGATAGTGATGTGAACGATACAGGTAATATGGGAATCGGTATGACTCCAATATATACTCTAAACGCAGGAGATAGAAATCTATCTGTAGATGCAGGGTACTATATGTCAGCTAAAGTAGGTAACTACTTATGGTTAGATGCTAATGGTACTACGACGAACCTTCAAGATGACGGTGATACAGGAGTGAATGATGTTAAAGTAAGCTTATTCACAACGGGCGGAGAATTTGTTGAATCTCAAGTAACGCGTAGAGAGAATGGAATTGATGGATACTATATGTTTGAAGGACTTCCTGCAGGATCATACTACATCCAGTTCGATATTCCAGATAACTTATCATTCGTAATCCCTAATCAAGGGGCAGATGATATTGATTCAGATGTAGTTGATTTCCTCAACAAAACAACACTTCCTTTCGTACTTGCTCCAGGAGCTTGTATTGAAGATATCGATGCAGGAGTTGTATTTAATGTATTACCAATCGAATTAGCGACATTCACAGCTAAGTATAATGATACTAAAGATGTGATCGAGCTAGATTGGGAGACTCAGACAGAAATCAACTCAGATAGATTTGAGATTGAAAGAAGACATGAGAGTGAGAATAAATTCCACTTCATTGGTGAGCAAAGTGCAGAAGGCAATACTCTAAGTAGAGTAGCTTATGACTTTACTGATACAGATGTTGAGAAAGCAGGAGATTACTTCTACAGATTGAAAATGATAGATCTAGATGGTGCTTTTGAGTACAGCAAGATCAGAGTTGCAACAGTAGAAAGAAGTGTAATCGTAAGTGCAAGTATCTATCCTAACCCAGCAAGTAGATTTATTAATCTAGATGTAGAAGTAGGTGAGAAATCAGCAGTGAAAGCAACATTATTATCAGATCAAGGTAGACTTGTAAGATCTAACGCTATCAATGAAACGGTAGAAGCAGGACTAAGCAAGTTGAATGTTGACCTAGAAGGTGTTCCTGGAGGAGCTTATTTACTCAGAGTTGAAATAGGTACAGAAGTTTCATTCCATAAGATTCTTGTAATCAAATAGTAAGTAACTTTTGTTCAAATATTATAGGCCAGCTAACAGCAATGTTAGCTGGCTTTTTTTTGCTCTTTATTGTCGATTTGAATGTATAGATCACAGATATTTTCTATAGGAAAAGTCTATGATTTAAAGAATATAGATTTTTAGAGATGCTCATGTAAGTTTTATCAACTCGACTGCTTCTTCTTTAAGTGACAAGTAGCTTACATAAATTCAACAAATGCGAATTGTATTAATTTAAAATAAATCGATCAAAATTTTTTATTCAAATATGTATACCGGTAGATGCGAATATTTTATGCATTGAGAATATAGGGTATGCGATAATTACACCTTATTAGCGACAGAACTTCTTTTCGGCTTGAGTAATTTTGACTCGATTTAGCATAGTAATTGTTATTGATATTCTATTCTTTCAATTGAAAGAGGCAGCCAGCATTAGCTAGTTGTGTATGTGCATTTTATAATTATAATGATTCCAACCATGAAAAGTAATCCAACTTTTTTGGGTGTTAAGAGCTCGATCTTGACACTTACCCTTATTTTATTTTCTTTAGTTTCTTATGCCCAATGTCCGGTCATCCAATTCGAAGACCTTAGAGACGTGATTGGCTTCCCTCAATTTGACAATACGAGTCAATGTGGTGATGCTGATACATTGTCACTTTTAGTATTTACAGATGCTCCTGGACAGATCTTAGGTTTTGACCTGACGGTCAATTTAGAAGATGGTGCACAGTACGGAGGCTTTGAAGGAACACAATTTGGAGGAAATACCTCTATCGCATACGCGGGTGGTTCTCCAACAAAACCTAAGTTTTCTTTAAGTGGAGTTACAGACCCAGATGATGTGATGGTCGCCAATATTGGTATTGGTGCCAACTGTGATTTGGATTTAGCCAATTTGTATTTTGTTTCATTTGAGTATGAATTTATATACCAAGATACTTCTGGTGCCATTATAGAATGTGAAGGAACTTTCAGCTTGGATCAAGAGCTAAATTCAGCATTGAAAAGACCTGAGTTGAACATGAATACCGTTGCACCGCTTACACAAACATTGACAAGTTTAGGTTCGCCTTACTGTCAGACAATGGTAGTTTCTCAAGATGGATTACAAGCGAATTTACAAGAGATGAATTTTGCTGTTTGTAACTTTCCAACCGTTGACCCAAACCTTTCGATAGTAAGTGTAAAAGCAAATTCTGCAGATGTACCATTTGTAGTAGAGGGAGATTCATCAATAGTAGCAGAAGTGGATGGGTCATTTTTCCTTACCAATACATCACCGAATCCAACGGATGAGAAATTCAATACAGGAGAAAAGATAACATTTGAAGTATGTTACCAATCGGAATTATGTCCAACGAGTAGTATCTTCAATCCAGTGTATAAGGCATGGTATGGTTGTGAAGGTGATACGTGTAATATTACATCACAAGTGGCTACAGTGATCATACAACCTACAGGTGCCTCAGATCCTACTGCAACAGCAAGTTTTTCTGGACCGATTGAGGTTTGTGGAGATGATGGTACTATTTCATTGACGATTACTAACCCAGGAAGTGCTGGTTTTGAAAATGTATATACAGATCTAACGATAGGTTACGAAACGTGTGAGGCAACAAACATTGGAATCACGGCAGTGAGAGTAGAAGGTATAACAATACCGTCTAGTGCATATGGTTGGGAAGGAGATGATTTGTTTGTAAATTTTGATGCTTTGACAGCGGCAGATTTGCCAGGAGTAACAGGTATTGCAGATGTAGATAATGATGGATTTGTTGATGACCTCGCAGGAGGAGAATCTATATCTGTTGAAATAGATATGGGAATTATTTGCGGTATTATGCCAATCGATCCAGCTTCGGCAGATTGTCCAGCAATTACATGTCCATTTGCTAATTTCTTTGTGAAAGCAAAATCAAATTGCGGAAATACATTTAATCGTTTCCCAGCAGTGGATGCATTTAATATTACTTATGCTCCTACTTCTACATCAAATGTAGGAGAAATAAATATAGGCACTGATGCAAATCCAATTTTTGGATATGATTTAGGGCAACATGGTGAAAATCCAGAAGGAACATTCATAGTAGGAGAGACTGAATTAGAGTTTTGCTATGATTTCACATCTGAAAATATAGAGCCATGTCCAGCAGGAGCAGAATATAGCTTCAAAATGACATTCAATGGAGAAAAGAGAATCGTTCAGAGTTACTATGTAATGCCTGGGTCTATGTCTTACTCGGTAGCGGGTGGACCTGATATAGCTATAGCTGATGGTACAGAAGTATGGGACACACCAGACCCGAGCCAAGAAGGAACAAGATGCTTGACTATGCCAGGCGGAGACTCTAATGCACAAGTGTGCTATAAAGTAATGATAAAAGTGGATGCTGCGTATTGTGGACCTCCACAATTTGTATCAGTGTCACAGCAAGTAGTAGAATACTGCGATGATTGTGCATGTTCAATTGTAAAGGCATGTGGATTGACTCAATTTAAGTCTGATCCTGTGTATTTCGATTGTCCATGTTTAGTAGGTTCTAAAACGGAAGTAACTAGAAAAAACATGGGGTATTCAGATCACTCTTGTACCACTCAATTGACGAGACAAGAAGTAATCGATGCTGGATGTATAGAAGATTTAAATAAATTCTTACCAGGTGATACAATGCAAACTTGTGTGACCTATGATATAAAAGATTTAGATGCGATAACCAACATGAATATGTGGTTGTTTAGGCACAGTATTTATAGTGCTGCCGGTAGATTACAAAATGAGCAGGCATTGGTTTTACCGGATCATAATGCAGGCGGTATTGTGAAATGGGAAGTTGTTATTGATGGAGTAGCTACTGAGTTTTCATTCGGAGATTTTGCTGAATGTGATAGTAGAACAGGAAACTTACGACCAGAAATACCTTCAAATGATAGAAGATATTTCTCTAATACAGAGATTCAACAAGGGTTTCCAGCGTACGCGGATTATGGTGGTAATGATATGACTACTGAATTTGATGTAACGACAACATATCCAGCAAACAGTTCATATGATTCATATGATGGTAGTGGATATTTAGATATGTACGTGAGGAATGCTACACAAGGAAACGAGTGTAATCAAAACGGTACTATTAGCTCAGGAGGAAATTGTCTACAGGCGTTTTTTGATGCCTACAATTTTAAAGTAGGAGACAAGATTAAGGTGTACAGAGAGTTTCCAATGAAACGTAACCCTTATCGTGCATTATCGATAGCCGCAGGAATTGTGCCTGCTGCAAATCCGGCATTAAGAATAGAAAGTGATCTATCTATGTATGTTAAGGATCCATTTGGACAAGTGAATTATGCATATTCTTATTTAGCAGGTTCTTGTGATACTAATACGGTAGCGTCGTCTTATGATCCAGGAGGCGTAACAGCTTTTTCTGAGTTAGATCTTGATAACTGTGGCGGTACAGTAAAGCACACCTTTAAAGTTGTAAATGAATATGCAGCATCAGGGGGAGACTTCTCTTGTGAATTTAGACCATTGGTAGATATTGATGATGTTGATATACCATTGGTAGGACCATATGCATATTGTGGAGGTGCCAAAGTAACTAATTATGATGCTATGGAATTCCCTGTCGAGGTAGACAGTACTATAGGATTTAAGTGTACACCAGTTTCAGGGTATTCAGAGCCTTTATGTGCTGATACGACGGCTACACAGAACGGATATGCAGTAATTGATTTAGCTAGCCAAGGTATAAAAGCATTAGGTATTGGATTGATGAACGATGATAGTCTTTGTTTATCATATGATCTATGTGCCTTATGTCCGGAAAATTTCACAATCGACTATACGTTGATTTATGATTATTCTGATATCTGTGATGCTCCAAGGAATGGTAGAGGATTTCAGTGTAATGAAAATGCTAATGGGCCGGAAGAAAATCTTTGTGATGATTTAGGTATTACTATTTCTGCAGCCAACTGGTATTATGAAGCACAATTGGATACTATAATGTTTACGCTCGACGCAGAGAGTCAGGATTTTGTAGTGATAGATAATAGAGTACCTGATGCGGGTATGAGCTCTTCAAATGAAGGAGCCAATCTAATAGCATCAAATGCACCAGGAACAAGTGTAGAATATCAAGAATTTGAATTTTGTAATGAAGACGGTACTGCTACTCAAATGGGAGTAATGGGTGCTGTAACATTACCGAATAGTGTGTCGTTTGTTGGAGCATATAGTGATGCA
>CALKJD010000063.1 GCA_937995755.1 uncultured Saprospiraceae bacterium
ACAACTGGATTAGGATCATGATATGCGGCTTTCATCAGGCCTTTCATATCTGCACCATTACTTGGATAGGCGATTTTGATACCTCTGATATTAGTCAGAATGGATTCTACACTGCTACTGTGATAAGGTCCACCGCTTCCATAGGCTCCGATGGGTACTCTGAGTATCATAGACACAGGCCACTTTCCATTAGAGAGATAGCATGATCTACTTACCTCTGTAAATAGCTGATTGAGCCCTGGCCAGATATAATCGGCAAATTGTACTTCTACGATAGGTTTGAGCCCAACTGCAGACATCCCAACAGTACTACCTACTATGAATGCTTCTTGTATAGGTGTATTGAATACTCTTTCGTCACCAAATTTTTGAGCTAGAGTGGCTGCTTCACGGAATACACCTCCAAGTCTGGCGCCCACGTCCTGTCCGTATAGTAGACATTCTTTATGATCTTCCATTAGCTCTTGTACCGCCAATAGGGCACAGTCTACCATTACCTTCTCTTCTCCATCGGCGGGTGATCTCTCTCCAGCTTCGGCTGTGATAGGCGTTGGTGCAAAGTCATTAGTATATAGATCTTCTGGTCTTGGATCTTCCGCTTGATTGGCTTTTTCGTATTCAGCTTGTACTTGCTTCTTGATATCCGCCTCTAAGCTTAATATCTTTTTTTCTGTCAATCCAGATTTAGCGAGTTGCTTACGGAGTACTGGATAAGGATCTCTAGTCGCATGCTCTTCCAGATCATCACGGTACCATTCTTTACGGACACCAGATGTATGGTGATTGAGTAAAGGTACAGTAGCATGGATGAGGAAAGGTCTTCTCTCGCTTCGTACAAGATCGATTACTTCATTTAATGTATTGTAGCATTTTGAGAAATCACTGCCATTGACAGATCTTACTTCTATACCTGGAAAACCTTTAGCGTATTCAGCGGCATTCATCGCTCTAGTCTCTGCCGCATTAGCTGAAATATCCCAGCCATTGTCTTGTACTAGATATATAATCGGCAGCTGCTTGAGTGCAGCCATCTGCATAGCCTCTGATATTTCACCCTCGGTCATAGATGCATCACCGATAGAACACATAGATATTCCTTTTTTGGCTTTGCCTTTGTGGATTTTAGTGAGTTCCTTGTACTGTAAGCCCATAGCTACTCCTGTCGCTGGGATCGTCTGCATACCTGTCGCTGAAGACTGGTGAGGGATCTTCGGCTTATCATCATCTTTGAGACTAGGGTGAGAATAATATGATCTTCCTCCACTAAATGGGTCTTCGCGCTTAGCCAATAGCTGTAGCATAAGATCGTAAGGTGTCATACCAATAGAAAGAAGCATAGCATCATCTCTGTAATATGGAGCCACAAAATCTTGGGGTAGAAGCTGCATGCCTGCTGCGATCTGTATGGCTTCATGCCCTCTTGAGGTAGCGTGGACATACTTGGATACATGCTTGAAGTTGTCTTCGTAAAGTTCAGCCATAGTTTTGGCAGTACACATGAGCTCAAATGCTCTTTTTAGGACTTTCTTATCTACGCTAGTTTTCTTCTTTTGCATATATCGAGTGTAATACTGTTGATCAATTGGTGTCGCAAGTTAATTAAATGCACATATTGATCCAAAGAGAAGTGAAAATTGGAATTACTTTAGAAGATAGAGGACTTTTTTACACAGACCTTATACTATTTAGGTCGTAGAAATTCAGTTCGCAGCCTATATTCCCTATTTTACAACCACTAAAGACTGTAAATATTAAAAGTCAACGATAGGTTCTTTTTTTATTTCATACTTAAAATCATATAATTAATAATAATGAAAATAGTATCAACGATCAAAGTAGTGCTACTTGTAGCGTTTGTTAATGTAAGTCTATTTGCTGGTGAGGGCATGTGGCTACCACAACTTATCAAATCTCTCAATGAAGGTGAGATGCAAAGTATGGGTATGAAGCTCTCTGCTGAAGACATCTATAGTGTCAATCAAGGTTCATTAAAAGATGCAATTGTACATTTTGGAGGGTTTTGTACAGGAGAATTAATCTCAGGATCAGGATTGATATTAACGAATCACCATTGTGGATACAGTAATATACAGTCTCACTCGACATTGGAAGATAACTATCTGAAAAATGGATTTTGGGCTAAATCATATGCTGAAGAGAAAGCTAATCCAGGTTTATTTGTAAGATTTATAGATCGAATAGATGACGTGACGAAAGATGCGATGATAGGCGTGACAGATGATATGGATGCTAAGACTCGCCAGTCAACTATAGATACTAATCTAGAATTGATCAAAGCGAAGTATGAGATGGGAGAGTTTCAAGAATTGCTACTTAGACCATTTTACAACGGAAATCAATATTTTGCATTTGTAACTACGGTATATAACGATGTAAGACTAGTAGGTACACCACCAGAGTCTATCGGTAAGTTTGGTGCGGATACAGATAATTGGGTATGGCCACGTCACACTGGAGATTTTTCACTTTTCAGAGTCTATGCTAGTCCAGATAATAAACCAGCTAATTATTCTGAAGATAATATACCTTATACACCTAAGCACTTCCTTCCAGTATCATTGGATGGCGTAGAGGAAGGTGACTTCACTATGGTATTTGGTTTTCCAGGTCGTACCAATCAATATCTTCCATCACCAGCAGTAGAAGAGATTGTAGAAAAACTTAATCCTGCAAAAATTAGTATTAGGGAAAATGCGCTTGCGATCATTGATAAATACATGAGAGCGGATGAAGAAATAAGATTAAAGTATGCATCTAAGTTTGCTCGTGTAGCCAATTATTGGAAAAAATGGATAGGCGAAAGTCAAGGTTTAGAAAAGTCAGGTGCGATCGCTAAAAAGAAAAAATTAGAGGCAGACTTTCAAAGCAGAACAGCAGATAAGTACAAAGGGATACTTTCAGAATTTGAAAAAATGTATGCTGCTAATGTAGATCTAGCATATACTAAAGATTACTATAGTGAGGTGACAAGTCGCAATATTGAATTGTTGCGTACAGTTGGAGTGACGGATAGATTAGTGAAAGCATTTGAGTCAGGCGGAGAAGAAGGATATAATGGATTCAAAGCTAGACTGGTGCCATTTTTAGATGGTTTTTATAAAGATTATATTTCTGAAGTTGATCATGACGTATTTGCTGAGTTAGTAAATATGTATGCCGTAAATGTAGATGAAGGGTACCAACCGAGGACGATTAAAATGGCTAAGGCATCTAACACTATTGGCGAGCTAGCAGATAATATATATAGTAATTCTGTCTTTGTAAAAAGAGAAAATTTAATGGCATTGCTAAGCATGCCAGCAGCAAGGGCAGTAGATGGTATCAAGAACGATCCTGCGTATAAATTATATAAAGAATGGTCAACGCTTTATAATGACAAAGTGGCTGCACCATATAATGTAAATAAAACAAAAATTGATTCACTGCAGCGTATTTATATGAAAGCGCAAATGGAAACTTTTACCAATAAAAGATTCTTTCCAGATGCTAATAGTACGATGCGTGTCACATATGGAACGGTAGAAGGTTATGAGCCAAGAGATGCCTTGATGTATAAACCATTTACATATTTAGATGGTATCGTAGAGAAGTACGTGCCAGGAGATTATGAGTTTGATGTAAATAAAAAATTGCTCGATTTGCATGAAGCAAAAGATTACGGTCAGTACACAGATAAAACAGGAAAAGTACCTGTATGTTTTCTAGGATCAAATCACACCACTGGAGGAAATTCTGGTAGTCCAGCTATAGACGCATATGGAAATCTTATAGGGCTCAACTTTGATAGAGTATGGGAAGGTACTATGAGTGATATCAATTACGATGTAGATATCTGTCGTAACATTATGGTAGACGCAAGGTACATATTATTCGTAATAGATAAATACGCAGGTGCTACGAGATTGATAGATGAGATGAAGTTAGTAAGGCCAAAAGGATAGGATTATTACTTTGACAAAGTTATTAGATAATAATGTCTTACTGAGATCCAAAAAGTATTAAGCTTTTTTAAAGTTAAAGGTAGTAAGAGATCGAGTATTTCATTGATAATAAATTGCATATTTCTGAGCAACCTTTTTCACTCCTTTGAAAAAGCGTCCTTTTTTTGTTTCGTTTTTTTCGACCAGAAAAAAAATGAAAGCCCAGCTGGCGAAGCTACGTAACAAATATTAATCCAATGAACAACTGTGTTTTCGAAAGCAATTTAAAATACCGTATTAGTGTACCTCAGTAGTGACAATGAATAAAAAATGGACGATAAATACATTGTTAGTATTCATGACCATCATGGGTATGAGTACTTATGTATCTGCCCAATGCCATACAGATTATAACAAATCTCAATCTCCAAAGATTGCTAACTATGATATAGAAGTTGATTTAGATCATAACGCCAAATCTGCTGCTTGCATTCAGAAATTGAAATGGAAAAATACTTCTCCAGATACCTTGAGGGAGTTGCGATTTTATATGTATATGAATGCATTTAAAGATCTCAAATCTACATATCTCAAGAATACGAGAAAGATGTTTGGTCAAGACTTAAAGAATCGAACTGAAAAAGAGTGGGGTAGGATAGAAGTCACTCAAGCAATCGATAAAGATGGCAATGATCTTACAAATAAGCAGAAGTACATACAGCCTAATGATGGAAATGAGTTGGATGAAACTGTACTGTCTATGCCTTTGGTAGACCCAATACTTCCGGGTGAAGAAGTTGAACTCGATATGACATTTAATGTCAAACTACCTAGAACTATAGTTAGGTCTGGCTATGGGCCACGAGATTTTTTCTTGTTTGTGCATTGGTTTCCTCAGGTATGTGTTTATGAGCAAAATCAAGAAGGTACTTGGGGATGGAACAGTCACCAATTTATGCAAGGAACTGAATTTTTCTCAGACTTTGGAGATTATAATGTGACGATAAAAGCATCAGACCATTTGGTAATTGGTGGCTCAGGATGTAAGGTAACTAGTGGAAGTGTTCCTGGTAAATCAGGAGAACAGGTGGTGACTTTTAAAGCTCATGATTTAATTGACTTCGGGTGGGTAGCTTATCCAGAATATGAAACTTATACCTCGACTTATGGCAATACTGATATTGAGATATTGATGGTGCCTGAGCATTGTGCATTTGCGGATAGATACCTCAAAGCCATTGAACAAGGTTTAGAATATCTCGAGAAGCATGTAGGCCCTTATCCATATCCGAAGATTACCGTTGTCGATCCTCCAACACATACACTCAATAGTGGTTTTATGGAGTATCCGATGATGATTACTTGCGCTACGGCTTATGGTATTCCTAGAAGTGTTCGCAGTGTAGAATCGTTGGTAATTCATGAATTTGCACATATGTATTTTATGGGTACGCTCGCTTCAAATGAAAAAGAAGAAGCATGGCTTGATGAGGGGTTTGTCACCTATTTTGAAGATAGAATTTTAGATCATTACCATGGTGATCAAGCATCTCTTTTTGATGTGTTAGGTGCTCGGTCTGGTAATGCTCAGCAATCACGTAATGAGTATGTAGGTATGGATAATCCAAATTTAGGTACTATCGCTAGGCCAGGGTGGGAATTCGATGGAGGATTTAAGTCTTTGATATACGCTAAGACCGCTACGGCACTGCATACTATGGAGCGAATAGTGGGTCAAAATATGATGGATGAAATTATCAAGACGTATTTTGATAGACATAAATTTACTCATCCCAAAGAAGCAGATCTTAGAAGTATAATCAGTGAAGTGTTGGAGGAAAATGAAAGTGAATTTGATGCAGATAAATATCTTGATCAAGTACTACATACTACGGCGTCTGTCGATTTTAAAATGATTAGTATTGACAATGCTACAGGTACTATTAAAGCAATAAGAGACGGCGATTTTGAAATCGATACAGAAGTGTTAGTAACATTTTCTGACGGAGGTAAAAAGACCATACGTTGGGACGGTGATCAAAAGGAATTGGAATATACATTTAAAGCAATTGATATAGTATCGGCGTACATAGATCCAGATCAGAAAATATATCTTGATCTCAATCTTAATAATAATAGTTTAACGCTTGATCCTAATCGAAAACCACTATATAAGTATGCTGCCAAAATAGGACATTGGTTTCAAGTCGTCAGTCAGTGGACAAGTTTTATGATGTAATATGTGGAATAATATACTCGACATATCATCAATATCTATGAAGCATTGGAAGTCCATTGTGCTGATATATTCATTGCAACTTTTGTTGGGAATATTAGTGGCTATCATGGCTTTTCAGCAATTAGATGGATCGATTGGTGATTCTCTTGAGCTCGACCGTTTGGCCCTTGGATTTGATAGATCTATATTTTCAGATATGATTAATAGATTTCCAGATATCATCAGCAATATTCAAAGTCGATTTGTAGTATCTGCCTTAATGTTTATGCTGCTAAGTATTTTTCTTCATGCTGGGCTACTTGGAAATATTAGAAAAAGAGAATATTCAATTTCTGCATTTTTAAGAAATGCTAAAAAGTACTTTTTAAAATTTTTGGGTGTAGCATCTATTTCATTATTAAAAACATTATTTATACTCGCTATCATATGGGTTCCCTTTATTGAGTATATGGGTAACCCTTTAGAGACATTCCATTCAGAAAAATCATTTATTCTTACAGTAATAAGCTTGCTGATTTTAAGCGCATTGTTGATTATTGTTATCTGGTTGTGGAGCATTCTTAGTAGATACTATTTAATAGATGAAAGTCGATTGATCGAGGCAATGAAGAAAGCATGGAAAGGGTTAAGATTAAATTTCCTGCGTTATTATTTGGTCGGTATTTGCTTATTGATTTCGCATGTTTTGATTACATGGTTATATACCTTGGTAGTGGATGATTGGGGTGCTGAGATATGGTATAGTATATTGGGCTTGATTGTTATTCAGCAAGTCTTTTCGATTATTCGTATCTGGGTGAGAGTGTTTGGGTTTGCCGCGATAGATAATGTGGCCAAGGAGTAGATTTTTACTGCTTTTTGAGCAATCTTATCAGTCTTATATGCTTGGATCTGGAATTGCTTATAAGTTTTAGAGTGTATACGTTCTAAATGTTCTAATTTGGCAGATCATTTATTGATTTAGCTAGATCTCTATTTCTATACCTATAGAGGAGATCACAATTTAATAGGATATAAGCATGAAGGAAGGGCTTACACCACTTACAGTAGTAGGTATGATGTCAGGTAGTTCGCTGGATGGAATGGATATTTGTATCTGTACATTTACTCCATCAGCGGACGGTAATATTGCGCATGAAATTATCGTGGCTGATACGCTTGCCTACGAACCCGAGTGGATTGATCATTTAGGTAATGCGATGCAATTTACGATGTTGGATTATTTTTCCTTTGAGTCTGATTACGCTTATTATATTGCTATGATGGCGAAAGACTATATTGGGGTATTTGATGTAAAGGTTGATTTAATAGCATCGCATGGTCATACATTAGATCACCGTCCAGAGGAAGGTATAAGTGTGCAGATTGGAGATCCTGGAGTCATAGCAGCATTGACAGGCATAGATACTGTAGCCGATTTTAGAATCCAAGATGTTACTCTAGGTGGCCAAGGAGCACCTATAATACCGATAGCCGAAAAATTGCTTTGGCCTGAAATCAAATCATTTATTAATCTCGGAGGAATAGCTAATATTAGTATTCACACAGAAGATACTATTATAGCTTGGGATTCGGTTCCTTGTAATCAAGTGCTCAATGATCAAGCCATGATATTAGGTGCCGAATATGATGAATATGGAAATTGGGCTAAAGAGGGAAGATATAATGAGACTTTAGCTTTAACTTGGGATGCGATGGAATATCTTTCTCGCGCTATACCTAAATCATTAGATAACAACTGGATCAGAGAAGAATATCTTCCTGTTATTTCAGACCTCAGAGTAGATCCTAAAGACGCATTGCATACTGCTTGTAATCACATAGCGGTTCAGATTAGAAGAGATATTGAACGTTTTGCGGATGAGCTACCTAAGGAAATAATGATAACAGGTGGAGGCGCTCATAACAAGTATTTAATGTCTTGCATTGAAAAAGAACTAACTTCTATTGGGATCCTAATCTTTATACCTTCTAATACTGTTATTGACTACAAGGAAGCAGTCATGACTGCTCTTATGGGATACTTGTTTGCTATGAATATTCCAAGTACTATTCCTAGCGTAACCGGAGCAGATAGGTCGGTTGTAGCAGGTAAATTTTGTAAAGGATGATTGATAAGAAATCTAAGATACTTATAACAGGAGCCACTGGTTTAATTGGCTCTCACATAGTAAGACGATTGTGGTCTGTAGGTTATCATAATATATATGCGATCAAAAGATCAACGTCTAAGATGAATTTGTTGCCAGAGCTAGCAAATGAAATCAATTGGATCGAAGCAGATGTAACGGATGTCGTTTCTCTCGAAAGTTGTTTTGAAGGTGTCGATGTAGTCATACATACCGCCGCAGTAGTTAGTTATGATCCTAAGAAAAGTGAGCTAATGAACCATGTCAATGTAAGTGGTACTGCAAATATGATTAATTTCTCTTTGGATTTTGGTGTCAAGAGATTCGTTCATATTAGTTCAGTAGCGGCATTAGGCAAATCTGGCAAAACCAATGTAAGGAATGAAACTACAGAATGGGATCATAGTATACAGACTACAGATTATGCTATGAGTAAGTATAAGTCTGAGAAGGAAGCTTGGCGTGGATATGCAGAAGGCTTAAGTATGGTGATGCTTAATCCATCTTTTGTAATTGGTGCTTCTAACTGGAATGAATCTTCTTCTAGGATATGGAGTCAAATGGCTAAAGGTATTCCTTATTACCCAATGGGAACAAATGGATATGTAGATGTGAGAGATGTATCTGCGGCAGCATTGAAAGCTATGAATTCTGAGCATAATGGTGAACGATTCGTGTTATCTGCAGAGACTATTTCATATCAGACTGCTTTTGAATGGATAGCGAAATCCATAGGAGCCAAAGTTCCTTCTAGAGCACTAACTCCTCTTGTTAGAAATTTAGCTTGGAGACTTGATTGGCTAAGATCAAAACTTACAGGATCCTCTCAGTTACTTACGGCTGCATCAGCTGAGAGTACCTCCCAAGAGACCGTCTATGATAGTTCAAAATCTAGAGAGGTTTTAGGGGTAAGCTACAGACCATTAAAAGAATCAATTGAAACCGTCGGTTCGATATTTCTAAAATCTCAAAAGGAAGGAAAAGACTTCGGTGTTATGAATGTTGAATAACACAACTAAGCATCATAATTTATAACACTACAGCCTTATCAAATTGTAATCAGCTAGTTCAGACATGGCTCTGTCCATATCGTGTGCGTATCCAAGTAAAAATCCTCCTCCTCCAGCACCACAAAGTTTTATAGATAGATATTCTTGATCTAATGTAGATTTCCAGAGATCACGATAGTCATCTAGTATGGCGAATTCAAGATTTTTATATTGCCAATGGCTTATTTCCGATATGGCAGCGCTAAGTGATTTTTGGTTGTCAGTTAACTGAGCTTGGATCGCTCTCGAGTTTATGGATTTATAATCTTCAATAGCCGTTAGGTACGACTCTTTTTTTGCCCTCTCTAAGTATTGTTCTACGAGTGGTGATGTTTTCCTAGGTGTAAGAGTATCTATCAAAAAATAACGACTGAGATCGATGGATTCACTTAAGAGGCTGATCCCTTTCGAATTGATATGAACACCTTGATTAAGATAGATGACTAGAGGATCTATTCCTGAGCTTACTCCATGAAAACAGGATTCAATGTCTATAAGATCTTGCTGAAGTGATGCTATGTTTGTGGCTTTTACATTTTCTTCAACGAATATATCGTAGATCGCAGCGGTAATAGCTCCACTACTCCCTAATCCATATCCAGATGGGATATCACTCTGAAGATAAATGCCATCGACCATTGCCTGTGCAATTTCATCTAGATTGACTTTACAATTATTGGTTGATCTGAGGTAATCAATAACGAGCTGTAGACCTTTTGTATGATAGTCAGAGGGTATGTTTTTTATCCACCTAGCGGAGTATTGATTTAGCGGTGTAGCTAATATCTCACCACCTTGTATGACAGCATATTCTCCTAGTAGTATTATTTTCGAAGAATAGTATTTATCTGATATGTGGGTCAATGGCTTCATTTAAGCAAAAGAGAGTAGGCCTTTTTGATTTTCTCAGGCTTCATGCCTAAGTGATACATAGTAAATGCCACAAGATTACTAAAGTTGACTCGTAGATAAGAGTTCTTTTCATATTTTCTTGCAGATACGACTACATCATTAGGAACCACTCTATATTTCAGATCTTGTTTTTTTGCCTTGTGAAAAAGTTTGAAGTCTTCCATAATACAATAGCTAGTATCAAAATTACCCAAGGCGTTGAAAGTCGATTTTTTCATAAATATAGACTGGTCTCCACCACCAGCAAATAAACCTTTCCGTTTTGTGAATTTGGCGTTGAGACTAAGAAGTATACTCTCAGAGTCAAAACGATAGCTGAAGATACCAAAGTCATAACTTTCTGATAATGTACTGAGTATGTCTTTTTCAAAACTTTCAGGGGGTCTAGCATCTGCATGTAAGAAGTATACTATTTCTCCTTTAGCTACGTTAGCACCTTTATTCATTTGCGCAGCTCTACTGCATTGGTCGCAAACGATTCTCACTACATCATGCTGATCACAGACTTCTACTGTACTATCACTAGTCTTGCAAGCATCTGCCACTACTATTTCAGTAGTGAAACTCTTATGTTTATTAAGATAAGGAAGCAGTTTAGTTAAGTTTTCTTCCTCATTAAGAGTCGGTATAATGATACTTATTAGATTATTAGTCATATAGAATGAACAATCAATTGTAATTTACGATTTGATGATTGTGTTTAAGTGTTTGCTTGAGACACGAATCTAAATAAAATCTACTCAGCTATGAAGACATTCTTCCAGACAATTTTACTGCTTCTTACCATTCAGTCGGTAATTGCCCAAGTAGATTACAATACAATATCGGAAAACTTGCTACAAGCAGTGATAGATAATGAAGCTACTCAACAGTATCAAGATGTTATTGCTAATGCTACGATATCAGATTTGCAAAGAGGCTTGGATACAGATACAAAGAAATTGGCATTTTGGGTAAATGTATACAATGCATATATACAGATAATTCTTAGGCCAAACCCTGAGATGTATGAGGATAAGCGAGGGTTTTTTAAGATTAAGCAGATTCCTGTAGCTGGAATGCAACTTGCTTTTGCTGATATCGAACATGGTATAATTCGAGGTAGCCAGCATGAGTTTTTTCTAGGATATGTACAGAAGTTGTTTCCTCCTCAGTTTGAAAAAGATTTACGAGTTTCTAAGCGAGATTTCCGTATACATTTTGCATTGAATTGTGGTGCTAAAGATTGTCCACCTGTTGCTATTTATACTGATGGTAATCTAGATTATGAATTTGACTTTATGAGTAAGCGATATCTCAATTCATATACAGATGTGGACTCTGATAAAAAAGAAATACAAACAGCACAACTTTTTGCTTGGTTTAGAGGTGATTTTGGAGGCTCCGAAGGTATTAGACAGATCTTGATAGATTATGATGTAATCCCTGAATCACCGAGATACAAATTATTCCAAAAAAAGTACGACTGGACGTTAAGTCTCAATAATTTTGTGACTATAGAATAGTAGCTTTGATTTTAAAGGTCAGCCGTGGAACTATAGCCTTAGTTTTTAAATGTAAAAGTTGTGTATATATAGTATAATAACTCACTCGAATGGATATTTAATTATCTTGTAGCTTATTATAAAAATTGTAGTATCACATAAATGTTCAGGCTTAAGTTTTATTCTAGTCTATTTGTATTCAGTTTAATTTCATTGAATGTGTATGGTCAGTCATTCAACGTGATCAATGCTATTAAGAATAAAGTTTTTCCAGTTAAAGAAATACAGCTCTCTCCCCAAGGATACAAGTATAAAGATTCATTGGACATAGCTAAAAACGAATATGTCAATCTAATATATGGTCATGATCTAGATAGTATTCTTTTAGTAGAAAAGGAATATGGTAAGTATATACATTTAAGTGAATCCATTATTGATGAAGCAAAGTATTTGTTTTATATAGGACTTAAGCATCAAATAAGAAGTCAAGTAGATTCTGCAGAGTATTATTTTGAAAAGTCGTTGTATCTTATTCCAGAGACCTACCCAGGTACACATGTTCATAAATATAGAATTATGGCACTGTGCGAGTTGGCTTTGATACATCATGAGCATTATCATGATCCAACTCAGTCTTTAGTTTATCTCAATGATGCGATCCAACGTTGTGATGAATACTTTTATCCAGGATTTAGACAAATGACACATGCCTACCTTAGTAGTATCTATCGATATCAAGGAGAATTTACCAAGGCAGTGAGGATATCAGAAGAAGAACTAGAACACAATTCATTTAATAGAGATTGGGATAGTGGGGGTCAAGACTTCTTGCATTATATTTTGATAAGAGAGTTGGCTACATCTTATCAGCAATGCGAAACTTGCAATCAGAAAGATAAAGCTTTTGAGTTACTAAAAGAGACACTTAAATTCTATAAAAAAGTAGATGATGTCGCTGGTCAGGCAGAGGTATTATCAGATCTAGCAGTTTATTATTCGCAATATGTATCTCGTGATCAAGAGGATGATTATATGAGCCAAGCGAGAACACTTGCTGGCCAGTATCAACATAAGTCTGTATTAGATTATGTGAATTACAGATATGCTCAGTATCTATTCAATAGATCAAATTACCAAGAGAGTAAATCTGTTCTGAATCAACTTTTGGAAAACAGTAAAGTTTCAAATTTCTATAATAGGCGTAATACTCTTAAGTTATTATCAGAGGTGTATGTCCATATCGGCCTACAAAAGGAAGCCTTGAAGAGTTATAAAAAGAGTGTGGTATTTGATAAGTTATTGGGTGAAAAATATCATGATTGGGAGTTGAGTGAGATGCAAACTAAAACTGAAATCGATAATTCTGAGGCATTGGTAGTTTTATTGCAGCGAAGAAATAGTATTATTTATGGATTCTGGTTTCTGTCAGTATTCTTGATTATACTATCGCTTTTTTTACTTGGTATGACTATCTATTCTAGAAGAAAGATTGCCAAGCAAAATATTGAATTGCAAGAGGCGAATAAAGCGAAGAATGAACTGTTTCTTATTCTCTCTCATGATTTGAAAGGGCCGATTTCCTCTTTTGATAATCTTGGTAAAAGAGTTTATTTTCTATTGCAAAAGAAAGATTATAGTGGCTTACAAAAATTTGCAGAATACTTTAATACAGCAGGAGAATCTTTAAAACATACAGTGACTAGTCTTTTAGATTGGTCGTTAAGCCAAAAGGATAATTTCATTCTTGAGCCGGAAAAAATAAATGTATTCACTGAAATGTCGGCTATCATTGAAGAGCTAAACTATATTCTTAGTGATAAGGAAATTGATCTTGATGTAATTATTGATGAGAATAGTTTTATAAAATGTGATCGTAATTCTTTTCAAATAATTTATCGAAATCTATTGCATAATGCTATAAAGTTCAGTGAGATTAAGGGAAAGGTAAAAGTGGTGGTTGAGAGAAAAGAGATGCTTAATATTTCTATTAAAAATAAAATTTCGAATAGGAACATAGATGGAGTAGAAAGGATAAGAACATGGATTAACAACCCTGAGAAAGGAATATCTATGAATATGAGAACTTCAGGAATTGGATTGTATACAGCATCCAATTTAATTCATCATAATAATGGTGAGATCTCGGTAACCAATGAAGATCAATATTTAGTAATAAAAACTTGTTTTCCAAGAGCCACTTAAATGTTAAGATGTACTGTTCTTCACATCAATCTTAAATCATAGTATACTTTATTATTCATTTTGTTCTTTTGTAGAAGTACCCATATTAACCCTTTACTTACCGAGCCAACTATGAAAGTAGTACTAATTATAGAAGATGATTTTCCTTTTGCCGTGGAGATAGAAATGATGCTAATTGAAGTTGGAGGCTATTTACCTAAAATAGTATCTACTTTTAAAGAAGCGCAACTAATGTTACAATCGCTTAAGCCAGATATCATTTTATCAGATATACATTTAGATGGCGATTATACAGTTTTCGATCTACTGAAAATGGAGCACCTTGAGATTCCTTTAGTCCTGTTTTCATCTGTAGATAGTGATGAGGTTTTCAATAAAGCCCAATCTCTGAAATCTTATATATTTTTAGTTAAACCATTTAATGTCAGGTCTTTAAGAAGTGCTGTGGAAAATCTTCTCAAGGCCAAAGCACCTCAGAAAAAGACATTTTTTGTAAAATCGAAAGGAAAGCACCTATCCATTAATTCAGATGAAATTACATATATCGAATCTGAAGGCAATTATAGTAATATTCAACTTCAAGACGATAGAATTACTACACGAGCTACATTTGATAATATTCTCGAAAAGTGCGAAAATCCTTCCTTAATAAGAGTACATCGAAGTTACATCGTCAACAGTAATTTTATTGAATCTATCAATTCTGATTCTACGATTTCAATGAAATCAGGTACTAGTATTCCACTAGGAAGGAAGTATAAACCATCAATAAAATCGCTTTTAAGCTAGTTAAGAAGGTAAATCATGTCGTTTGTCACGGTTTTTAGACAAAGTAGGTTAAATCTGCTATATTTTATTATATGACGATTTTTCGTAATATATTTATGCCGTAGTATGTGCACTATATAAAACCAACCTGACGATATTTTAGAGCTTAATGAATATTTCATTAAAGGCTCTCGTATGTTTAACTCTTTCATATTTGGAAGAAATAGGTTTCTTTCTAGCACATTCTGTTTAAGACTGGCGTTGTCAGTTTTAATTATCACTAATGTAATTTCATCAGTTGAAGCACAGTCGTGTACTTCATATTCGACGGTAGTACTTGCATCGACTACTGGTGTAGTTAATCCACAAAATGCAACAGGAATACCCGATGGCAATTGGGCGGACGTAGATGAAGATACGGATATACTCACATTAGATCTGGGAGTGCTTACTTCCTCTGGCACCGAACTCACTTTTACTTGGCGAAGACGTAATTATAATAATACAGGTACAGCCTTGGTAGATGTTTCATTTGCCACAGCAGCTAATGGTCCGTATACGCTATTAGGTACTATAAGTACTAATAACCAAACCACTTTTACGACTTCCACACTCACTACAAACGCTGACGCTAGATATATAAGATTAATTCAAGATAATGGAAATGGTGATGACTTCGACTTCGACGCGCTTGCATTCAGTATTCAGCCACAGGTCATTGCAAAAGCAACTAA
The DNA here is from genome assembly GCA_937995755.1 of uncultured Saprospiraceae bacterium. Classification (GTDB taxonomy): domain Bacteria; phylum Bacteroidota; class Bacteroidia; order Chitinophagales; family Saprospiraceae; genus UBA1994. The sequence goes on from CALKJD010000063.1 coordinate 15,459, forward strand.
CTCTAGTTGTACAAACAGTATCTCAGATGACAATGCATCTCTTTCTATTACGTCAGTAGAAAATGGAGATAGATACAATATATCAACAGGAACTACATATACAGGAGATCCAGATTACGCAGATGCTATAGCAATTATCAGTACACCTCTTGTGATACAATCAGGTATAGCTAATCCAACTACCGCACAAAACTATACACTTAGAGTTTTCAATGGTACAGATAATTGCTATACGGATGTTGTTCTGACTATTAATCCTATTGATTGTAACGAAAGTTGTGTTTGTACGGACTATCTATATGTTACAGATCCTTCAGAAGATATTATTCATAAGTTTGAATTGAACCAAGATGGAACTATTACTAATGAAATTGGTAGTCCTTGGTTAGGTACAGGAAATATTATTGATCCTCACGGTGTTGTGAGTGACTTAAATGGAAATTTATATAGCGCTCAGATTGACGGAACGGCTAGTACTGGAGCTCAGAGTTTTTTGTACCAATTGAGCTGCGCTGGAGATGTATTAGATGATGACTATATTCCTAATTGGAATAGAACCTTGAATATGCTTACTATAGGTAATACGCTATATGCTATAGGTGGTGATTATCCAAACAGCTATTATCCGTTCTACGTTTACTCATATGACCTTTGTACCCAGACTCCAATAGATTCAATTCAACTTCCAGATAATAGTGCAGGTCAAAATGTAAATGGATGGGATTTAAAGAAGGGGGTGGATGGAAAACTTTATTTTACCCAAGCTTACTCTCAAAATGTGGGAGAAAACCATCAAATCTATAGAGTTGAAGAGGATCTTTCTAGTTACACACTCATAGTCGATCAACCATATGTAACAGGATTTACAACGCATGGTGTGGCACAAGATGAACATGGTAATTTCTATTTGGTGACGACAGATCAATCTCCTGGAATCACTACCATTTATAAATATAATTCTTCAGGTACACTATTAAATTCTATTACTGATAATTCCTTAAATGGATCAGGATATGCAGGGTCTTGGGGAATCGTCTATAATGAGAATACTGGTAAATTATATACAGGAACCTTAGGTGATGACTGTGTGGCAGTTATAGACGCAGGAGGTGCTACGGGTACCATGACTTATGAAGCCAATTCTGGTGTTCCGCACGTTCCTGGGGGATATGCTAAAGCACTTTATACTGTTACAGAATGTTGTGCAACCAATACAAATTTGACAATCGACAGTACGTATTGTGGTAGCTTTACAGGCGAAATTATTCATTTGAATGACTTCCTAGATTGTGAAGGAACATTTTGTGAAGGAAGTTGGAGTGTGCTTCCAGGAACCACAGGTTTTAATTTTGATGCCTGTAATCAGAGTGCAGAAGTACTTAGTCCTGTAGCTTGTGGAGGTTTTGAATTTAGCAGTAGTGGCTCAGGAAACGCTGCTTGTGGTGCTTTTTCTTTTATTATAAATGTTGAAGTAAATGAGATAACAGCTCCAGTAATAGAGTCTGATCAAATGCTCTGTCAAGGTGAAGATCCTGATGAGATAACAGTTCAGACAGCTGCAAGTGGAACAGGATCCATTACATATCAATGGCAAAGTAGTACCACAGATTGTTCTTCTGGGTTTGCAAATATTTCTGGCGCGAATAATAGTACATACGATCCTCCAGTTTTATCGAACGATACATACTTCAGAGTGATAGCGATATCTGGATCAGGAAATTGTACTTCGGGTACATGTCAAGATACTTCTAATTGTATAACTATTGTTGTGAATGATAGTCCTAGTTGTTCTGCAGTTAATAACGGTCCACTGACTTGTGCAAATAGTGCAGTAACCTTAACAGCAAGTAGCTCAACTTCTGGCGTTTCTTTCACATGGAGTACTGGTGATAATACAGCGACAAGTGATGTTACAGATCCAGGCACCTATACGGTCACAGTTACAGATATGAGCAGTGGTTGTACAAGCACATGCCAGACCATAGTAGCTGAAGACGTAAATATCCCAAGTTGTGGCGCATCCAACGATGGTCCACTGACATGTGATAAGACGACTGTAACCTTAACAGCGACGAGTACCACTACAGATGTAAGTTACTTATGGAGTACAGGAGATAATACAGCAACAAGCGATGTTACAGATCCAGGTACCTATACCGTCACAGTAACAGATATGAGCAGTGGTTGTACGAGCACATGCCAAACCATAGTAGCAGAAGACGTAAATATCCCAAGTTGTGGTGCATCCAATGATGGTCCACTGACATGTGATATGACGACGGTAACTTTAACAGCAAGTAGTACCACTACAGATGTGAGTTATGCATGGAGTACTGGAGATAACACAGCGACAAGCGATGTTACAGATCCAGGTACCTATACAGTCACGGTAACAGATATGAGCAGTGGTTGTACAAGCACCTGCCAGACCATAGTATCAGAAGACGTAAATATCCCAAGTTGCACAGCGAGTAATGATGGTCCACTGACATGTGATATGACGACGGTTACTTTAACGGCGACGAGTACCACTACAGATGTAAGTTTTGCTTGGAGCACAGGAGATAACACAGCAACAAGTGATGTCACAGATCCAGGCACCTATACAGTCACAGTAACAGATATGAGTAGTGGTTGTACAAGCACTTGCCAAACCATAGTAGCAGAAGATGTAAATGTTCCAAGTTGCTCAGCGAGTAATGGTGGTCCACTGACTTGCGCTATGACTACGGTAACCTTAACGGCGAGCAGTACCACTACAGACGTAAGTTACGCATGGAGTACAGGCGATAATACAGCAA
>CALKJD010000064.1 GCA_937995755.1 uncultured Saprospiraceae bacterium
ACAATCCTTCTCACTAGCTGCGAGAGTTAGTTATAATTGATGCTAAAGTAAGGATTTGAAATGGGTTTGGAGCTTAAAGGACATCACCTTTAATTTTCAATATTGGATTTTTTGGAATGATTAGAAATGACGTTGGACCATTATTATATGTCTATTTGTAGATAAAATCGCAATGTGTAAAAGATTATTCACCTGATCTTCTTTTATATGCTGAAGTGATTTAAAAATAAGTGTTAAAGTAAGTTGTAAGTGCTTGTTTTTCAAGATGAAGCAGTTTTTGAAATTCATAGCCATAGCTATGGGTTGATAAAATGCTGAAATATTGAGAATCAATGACTTGCTAATCAATTAACAATACGTTCTTAAATCACTTCGCTAGTACTTGAGCTAGAGATACAATTGATATTTTGTTATTAACGGATCCAATCTAGACTTTCTTTTGGTTTGCGTAATATGCCCTATGCTAATTTATCGTACGCAACATTTTCATTGCGACATTAAATAATCTAATCTGTATTTGACTGAGAGTAAGCGAGTATACGTGCAGAGATACCGATACATATACTTACATTTGCGGTCATTATAAATAACATAATAATCTAATGCCTACACATAAAATAGCACCCTCAATATTAGCAGCAGATTTTGGAAATCTAGAGCGCGATATCAAGATGATCAATCAAAGTGAATCAGATTGGTTACATATTGATATAATGGATGGAGTATTTGTTCCGAATATCTCCTACGGTCAAGCCATAACTAAGCGTATGGGTGAGTTATCTAATAAACCACTTGATGTACACCTTATGATAATGCAACCTGAGCGTTACGTTGAGCAATTTAGAGACGCTGGAGCAGAAGTGATTACAGTGCATTATGAAGCATGTACTCATTTACATCGTAACCTACAACAGATAAAAGCAACAGGAGCTAAAGCAGGAGTAGCGCTCAATCCACATACCAATGTAGAGCTGCTTGCCGATGTGCTAGAAGACCTAGATATGGTATGTCTTATGTCTGTCAATCCAGGTTTTGGTGGACAGAAATTTATATATCGTACGATCAATAAGATACAGAAGCTTAGAGCGATGATCGATGAACGTAACCTCAATGTCGATATAGAGATTGATGGTGGAGTTGGACTACAAAATGCTGAGGCGATTTTAAAGGCAGGGGCTAATGTACTAGTTGCTGGGAGTAGTGTATTCAAAGCAGCAGACCCAATTGATGCAGTTAAGCGACTTAAAGCAATTGGTTCTGATAATTTCTAATGCTGATTTAGCGTTATAGTTTTTTGAAATATTTACATAGCATAGCATGTCAAAAATTTATCTCTGTCTCAGCTTTTTGCTGATATCTATAGTTTCTTTCGCTCAGAAAGCTACCGTCTTCGGTACGGTGACTGATTACGATACCCGCGAATCTATAGAGTTAGCGACCATATACACTAGCAATAGCAATGTAACAGAGTCTGATCTTAACGGATTATATCGGATAGAAGTGCCATCTGAGGAAGAAGTGACCATTACGATCAGTAGAGTAGGCTATCAAGATGCAACTCTTACTATACAGCCAATGCCTTCAGGTGTAAAGCGAAATATCAATTTTAAGATGGTATCTACTACGAGTAGTGTAGAAATCGTAATTACCGAAAGTAAAATAGAGGATGTAGGTATGGTGCGTGAAGAGGTAGTAGAGCTGAAACAGCTCCCTACCACTACAGGTAATTTTGAAAGTGTATTACCGCATATAGCACTTGGCGCTAGCTCAGGTCAAGGTGGCGAGCTGAGTTCTCAATACAATGTTCGTGGGGGAAATTATGATGAGAATTTAGTTTATGTCAATGATTTTGAAATATTCAGACCACAACTGATCCGAAGTGGACAGCAAGAAGGCTTAACTTTTCCTAATATTGATTTGATACGTGATTTGAGCTTTTCTTCTGGTGGCTTTGAAGCCAAATATGGTGATAAGATGTCTTCTGTATTAGATATTAGATATAAACGCCCTGAAGAGACGAAATCTAGTATAGGCCTTAGTTTCTTAGGTGGTTCGGCTCACTTAGAAGGTAGTAAGAGAATTGGCCCAAATGCATATAATAAACTGCGCTATCTAGTCGGAGCGAGATATAAAACTAATAGATACTTACTAGGAACCTTGGATAATGAAGGTGAGTATACGCCTAACTTTACTGATGTACAGGCGTACGTCACTTACGATATTACTAAAGATCTTCAGATTGGTTTCATAGGAAATTACAACTATAGCCAATATGATTTTATTCCTGTTTCTAGATCTACGGCTTTAGGTCTCATTGACTTTGCATTGAGATTAACTACTGTTTACGAAGGTCAAGAGCAAGATCAGTTTGTCAATGGAATGGGTGGAATTTCGCTTACTTATGTACCCGAAAAAGATAAAAATCCCATCTATTGGAAATTGCTTGCTTCAAGATATAGTAGTAATGAGATAGAGAAGTTTGATATACTGGGATTCTATAGATTAGCACAGGTCAATACAGATATTGGAAGTGATAATGTAGGAGAAGAAGTGGCTGTATTAGGAGTAGGTACTCAGCATAATTTTGCACGAAATTACCTATATAATACTATTAGTAATATACATCTTAAAGGTGGCATAGAACTGCAAAATGACGATAATGATAATAATCATTTTGTACAGTGGGGTGTGAAATATCAGAATGAAACTATCGACGATGAACTCAACGAATGGGAACGTATAGATTCAGCAGGATATTCATTGCCATATGATCCCAATCAATTGGTACTCAATAATGTGTTGAAGTCTACAAATCTTATTGAAAATAATAAGCTAGAAGTGTATGCTCAAGATAGTTATACATATACGAAGCCTGAGTCTATGGAGCTACGTGTTACCGGAGGTGTAAGAGGATCTTATCGAGGGCTTAGTAAAGAATTTTTAGTAAGTCCTAGAGCGGAGATACTGTTTAAGCCTCTAGGTCGCAAAAGAGAAATAGCATTCAAGTTAGGAGGAGGAGTATATTATCAGCCGCCATTCTATAGAGAGATGCGTAGATTAGATGGCACAGTGAATACGGACCTTAAATCTCAGAAGTCTATACATGTAGTAGGTGGATTATCATATGATTTTTACTGGGAGACTATTAGTAAAAAGCCTTTTAAGCTCATCACTGAAATTTACTATAAGAAACTAGAGAACCTCGTTTCGTATGAAGTAGATAATGTAAGAATTAGGTATAGTGGTGAGAATGATGCTACAGGAACCGCGATGGGTATAGATGTTCGTATCAATGGGGAGTTTGTTCCTGGCGCGGAATCTTGGGTAAATCTATCCTTACTAAGTGTTCGTGAAAGTCTCAATGATGTGCAACACCTAAAAAGAGATATAGGTGCTACTGAATCTGAAGAGGTGGATCAGGTACCAAGACCAACAGATCGTCTGATGAACTTAAGTATGTTCTTCCAAGATTATTTGCCATCGAACAAAAACTTTAAAATGCATGTCAATTTCTCAGTGGGGACTGGACTGCCTTTTGGTTTGAAAGATAATAACGAAGTCTATCGAAATACATATAGATTCAAGGCTTATCATAGGGTAGACCTTGGTTTTGCTTACCAGCTTTGGGATCGCGCATGGAAGGATAAGAAGCCGAGACATCCAATGAGATTTGCAGAGAAAGCATGGCTAAGTCTAGAAGTATTTAACCTAATGGATGTACAAAATCAAGCCTCCAATACTTGGGTGAAGACAATAACGAATCAGCAATTTGCTATTCCTAATTATTTGAGTTCAAGAAGAGTTAATCTAAGAGTGAAATTTGACTTTTAAGGATTATATCAATTGGGTAATCAATTGCATAGTTTTAGTTTGTCCTTAATGTCTTCAAGATTTAATTGTACTTGTTGATTACCCCAAGAGTGGTTGACATAATTACAGATGTTCAAAATTTCTATTTCGCTGAGTTTAGGATGTGCTGGCATCGACAATTGTACTTCTGCACTAGAGTCGGCAACAGTACTTTTTATTCCATTTCTGATGATGCATGGTAGTTCATCTTGTTGATGGATTAAGTATTGCGATTTCTCGAGCGAAGGGATGAGTTTGCTTAATCCCTTTCCATCTCCCATATGACAGTTGCCGCAATAGGCATCATAATATCGCTTTCCTGAAGGATACTCAGTGCTATTGCATTGCGTGAGGGTAGCTGTGCTAATGACAGCGAGGGCTATATAGAAAAATCGAATCATTTACTCTGAGCTAAAAGGGCATCTATAGTATCAAAAAATGCGATAACATCTTCATCTTCTGTACCTTCTGCGAATCCACGGAGATGTCCATTTCCGTCAATTAATAACAGCTTGCCACTATGGTCAAACCCTCCAGGTGCATCAGGATCTTCAAATGCTGGCACATAATAATCCTCATTGGCTATAGTCATAATTGAATCTTTCGGTCCATGTACAAAATGCCACATAGATAAATCTGCTCCAATATTCTCGGCATATTTTTTCATTCTTGCTGGGGTATCTCTTTTAGGATCTAAACTAAATGATACTAATTTGAAATTAGGAGTCCCTTTATATTTTTCTTGTACTCTCAGCATGTTTTTCATCACTCTAGGGCATATACTAGGGCATGAAGTAAAGAAAAAGTCAGCTAGGTAAACTTGACCTTTAAGGACCTCAGCATTGAAGGGGATACTGTCCTGATCAATAAAGTTGAAAGATCTAATTTGGTGTCTCACCTCTTGACCATCAACTATTTTATTGCGCCCAAGATATGGTAGATCTTGGACTGCTGGCTTACACGAATACAATAATGCTATTGTACTAATTGTTAGGAGTAAACGTAGTTGTAAGGTCATCTCTGAGTTTGTTTTTCTTAATGTATTTGTCTGATTTTCTAATTACTTCTTTTCCTGTATGGAGCGTACTAAGCATTAGATCTCTAACTTTTGTAATAGATATTTTTTCATTAGCGAGGTATTCCATTTTTGCTTGATGGTCACCTTCTGGAATTTTAAAATTGGCCATCCATTCCATCATCGCTTCGTCTGCTTTTTCAGATGTCAATTGTACGTCCATTAGCTTTTTAACAAATACACTTGTATCAGGCAGAGTAGCAATATTCTCTTGAGCATATTTTTTGAGTTTGTACAGATTGTTTGTTTCCGGCATGACATCATCATGCAATACCATTACTTCTGCAAATAAGGCGTCAAATTCAGCCTTCTCTTTTTCTTGTTGATTGCCACAGGAGCTTAAGATTACGATAGATAAAGCAAATGTCAAAAATTTAAGCATGTTTGGTTATTATGTGTTTGATTAATGGTAACACGCACGTAAGCGTTAATAATTTAGCTCTTTCATAATTCTATGTGGATTAGAGTAAATTTACTAACAAAGTTACTCATGGAGTATGCAACTACAACCTATTGAGGCGATATTTGTTTTTAGTATGAACTATGTTACAATTTTATGATAAATAAAGCGATTGTCTGGTTTAGAAATGACCTCAGACTACATGATAACGAAGCACTTACCGAAGCCCTAAGAGTAGCCGATGAGGTGATCCCTGTATTTGTTTTTGATCAAAGAATATTTGAAGGCCAAACATCTTATGGATTTGATAAAACAGGGGTTTATCGTAAAAACTTTATTATTGAATGTATAGAGGACCTAAGAAAATCTATAGATAATATTGGTGGATCATTAATTGTTCGTGAAGGTATCACTGAGGATTTGTTATTCGAATTGGCAGCTGAAGTTAAAGCTTCTTGGGTGTTCTGTAACAGAGAGCGAACTCGAGAAGAGGTAAGTGTTCAAGATGCGTTAGAAAAGAAGTTGTGGACCAAAGGCGTTGAAATTCGATATAGTCGTGGTAAGATGTTATATTATACATCGGATTTACCTTTTCCTATTACTCATACTCCAGACACATTCACTTCATTTAGAAAAGAGGTAGAGAAATATGTGCCAGTAAGAAAACCATTGCCTACTCCAAGTGTACTACCTGCAGTTGATGCTAGTATTAATCGTGGTGATATACCTCATTTAAAACCATTAGATGATAGTATACATAATGCTACACAAGTATTCAAAGGGGGAGAAAGTCAAGCGATAGCTCAGTTGGATTATTATCTATGGGAATCGGATAATATCAAAACCTATAAGAAGACAAGGAATGAGATGTTAGGTTGGGATTATAGCTCTAAGATTTCGCCATATCTAGCTCAAGGATGTATATCTCCTAAGAGGGTGTACGACGAAGTTAAAAAGTATGAAAGTCAACGAACAAAAAACGAAAGTACGTATTGGCTTATTTTTGAATTGTTATGGAGAGATTACTTTAGACTAGTAGGAAAGAAATTCGGTGACAAAATATTTATTCCTAATGGGATAAGTGAAGAAGATACACCTCAGTGGTCTACAGATAGAACCTTGTTTAATATATGGGCACAAGCTAGGACTGGAGTTCCTATGATAGATGCTAACATGAGAGAGCTTAATGCTACTGGATTTATGTCTAATAGGGGCAGACAGAATGTAGCTAGTTTTCTAGTCAATGATATGAATGTACATTGGCTCATGGGGGCAGAGTATTTTGAATCTCATCTAATAGATTACGACCCTTGTAGTAATTATGGTAATTGGAATTATATAGCTGGAGTTGGTGTAGATCCTCGTCCTGATAGATGGTTCAATGTGGTGCATCAAGGTAAAAGATATGATTCTAATGGAAGTCATGCTCATCATTGGATACCTGAGCTTAAGGATTTATCTGGTGGTAAGGTTCATGATTTACCGATTATGTCTAAAGAGGAGTTGGTAGAATACAACATTGTATTAGGTAAGGACTATCCCAAAGCGGTAGTAACGGACAAGCGATGGGCGTAGTATAAATTATAAAGTAAGTAATTGGTTTCGTAAAGTGTTACCGATTGCACATTAAGAACTAACAGTCTTGCTTATGTTTATTTATGCTACTAGCGTTTTGTTTTTGGATTTGATATGCTTTAAAGCTATCATCAGTTGCTCTGCTCTTGTTAGATAAGAGTTATCTATAAGGATATGACTAGGAGTTTGTGTTAAGGGACTTTCTTCTCTAGTAGAGTCTATATGGTCACGATGCTCAAGATTTTCTTTTACATCCTGCATAGTTACATTTCTTCCTTTTGTAGTAAGTTCGTTGTGACGTCTTTGAACTCTGACATCTACATCTGCTGTGATAAAAAATTTATGTTCAGCTTCTGGAAAAACTACAGAACCGATATCGCGACCATCCATTACGATTCTCTTTTGTGCCCCCATAGCGTGTTGTAGCTTGACCATCTGTTGGCGTACTACTTTGATAGTAGCTACTTCGCTCACTTGATTAGCGACTCTAAGAGATCTTATTTCTGATGTTATATTTTTTCCATTTAGGATAGTGGCATTATGACCATCTATATTTTGAAACTCTATATGGATATTATCGAGTGCCTTTGTAACTGCAGCGATATCATCAATATCTATATTGTTATCCAAGAAGTATAAGGTACACGCTCTATACATAGCACCAGAGTCAATGAATCTATACCCCAGCTCCCTAGCAAGCTCTTTGGCTAACGTTGACTTGCCACAAGAGGAGAATCCATCTATTGCTACTACACTATCTTCTATTTCGGTCATTGATTATTGTTGATGCTGTTAGCAGCAGCTAATATCTGCAAAATATTTGAATTTGATTCGATGAGCCTTATGAAAAAAGAAAGCCCTGTCCACATAGTGAACAGAGCTCTAAATAATTCTCTTAGAGACTGACTCTTAATATTCGTCTTCATTGAAGAGGAAATCATCCTTTCGAGGATAGTCAGGCCATATATCTTCCATCGTTTCGTATATCTCACCTTCGTCTTCTAGGCCCTGTAGGTTTTCCATAACCTCTAGTGGAGCACCAGATCTGACTGCGTAATCTATAAGTTCATCTCTGGTTGCTGGCCAAGGCGCATCTTCTAATTTATGCGCTAATTCTAAAGTCCAATACATACGTAAAAATTCAATTTGATTGTTTAAAAACTTGTAAGCAGCTAAATATTATGTTAGCCCTCAAATAGGCTACAAAAATATCAAAAAATAAATATCGTCAAAATCTAACTTCGATAATTTTAAAAATCATGAAGTCTCAAACTTATGATTCGATATTTCTTTAACTACTCTATACAGTTCTAATTACGTCTTTACTCAACGTTTTGTTCCAAAGTATTGAAATAAATGTTGATTTATTAAAAGATATATGAGACTGTCAAGGCAGCTGGTGGACATAATGGCCTAATAATCAGGGAGTACGGTGGATTGCAAAATATATTATGCTTTAAGCGGTCTAATGAGTTGAAATGAAAAAAGCCTGCTGAAATGAATCTAGCAGGCTTTGTATTTTATCGTTTTCTCTAATTAAAGAATTAACATGGCATCTCCATAACTGAAGAATCTATATTCTTCTTTGATTGCTTCTGCATATGCTTCCATAGCTAGATCATGTCCTGCAAAAGCAGATATCATAATCACTAGACTTGTTTTTGGCAAGTGAAAGTTAGTAATCATGCAATTAGGAATGTTAAATTCATAAGGTGGGAAGATAAACTTGTTTGTCCAACCTTCCGAAGCTTTCAAGTGTCTAGTAGCTCCGACAGATGACTCGATAGTTCTCATAGACGTAGTTCCTACGGCACATACCTTTCTGTGTGCATCTTTGGCTTTATTTACAATGTCAGCCGCTTTCTGATCTATTTTATAGTATTCAGCATCCATCTTGTGCTTACTAAGATCTTCTACATCTATACTCCTAAATGTACCTAATCCGACATGAAGTGTTACTTCCGCGAAGTCAACTCCTTTGATTTCAAGCTTTTTCATGAGCTCTTTACTGAAGTGCAATCCAGCAGTTGGTGCAGCTACGGCGCCCACTTCTTTTGCATATACAGTTTGATATCTTTCATCATCGATAGCTTCGACTTCTCTGTCGATATACTTAGGTAATGGAGTACTTCCCAATTTCCTAAGAGTAGCTCTAAACTCTTCGTCTGTACCGTCAAAGAAGAATCGGATCGTTCTACCTCTAGATGTCGTGTTATCTACTACCTCGGCAACTAATATGTTATTTCCTTCATCATCGTTGAAGTATAACTTGTTACCAACTCTTATTTTTCTCGCAGGATCAACTAATACATCCCATAACATCGCTTCTTTGTTCAGCTCTCTTAATAGGAATACTTCGATCTTAGCCCCAGTTTTTTCCTTCATACCGTACATACGAGCAGGAAATACTTTCGTATTGTTAAATATCAACGCATCATCCTCTTCAAAATAGTCTATCAGATCCTTGAACAGTTTATGCTCGATCTTTCCAGTATCTCTATGCACTACCATTAGACGAGATTCATCCCTTACATCCGCAGGATATTGAGCGATTAATTCTTCAGGAAGTTCAAATTTAAATTGCGAAAGCTTAGTCCTCATAAGTGTGTATTAAGTGTTTTTACAAGCCTGCAAAAGTAGGCTAATTATTAATTATATCAGTATGAATAGGAGTCTCATTTCTAGATATAGTAATATGGCTCTTTGAAATATGATACTATAGGCTAACCACCAATTTGCATTCCTAGTTCATCTTATTCACAGTTGCAGTCATTTTTTGATCATTTAGACGATCTTATTGTGCTATTTATCTAATGGTTACGCTCTTTCTGATGGATCGACTTATATTTAACTTATCAATTTGAATAACTTCTATGATCACTACTTTAAAGATAATATACGAGAGCATTGTTCAAGCATTACAATCCCTTCGTGGGAATAAAATGAGAACATTTCTATCACTTTTGGGTATCGTCATAGGTATATTTTGCATAATTGCCGTTAAATCCGCTGTAGATTCACTTCAAGATAGTATCGTATCTGGGTTTAATGAATTGGGGTCTGATGTCTTGTACGTTGAAAAACAACCATGGAATGAAGATCCAGGCCAAAATTGGTGGAAGTATGCAAGAAGACCTAATCCTAGCTATTCAGATTATGAAAGGATCAGAAATAGGTCAAATCTAGCGGATGAGGTGTCATTTACAATCTTTACTGGAGGGAAAACGGCTAAATACAAGTCTAACAGCGTATCGAATAGTTTTATAATGGGCGCGTCGTACGAGCTTAATCAGATACAGAATCTCGTAATCGAGAAAGGAAGGTACTTTACACCGAATGAATATAATAATGCAAGCAATAAGGTAATTCTGGGCTATTTAATGGCTCAAGAGTTATTCGGTAATATCGAACCTGTAGGAAAGTTTATAAAACTGTTTGGACAAAAGTTTCAGGTTATAGGTGTCCTTAAGTCCGAAGGAGAGAACCCTTTTAACTTCATGAATTTCGATGAAGTCTGCTGGATAGGGTATAATACGGTAAGAAAGTTTGTCAATGTCAAAGAAGATAATCGCTATATCGGACGGATGCTTAATGTAAAAGCCAAAGAAGGAGTCGATTTAAATGATCTTCAAGATGAGTTAACTGGATTGTTACGAGCGAAAAGAAAGCTTAAACCTTCGGAGGAAAATAACTTTTCACTTAATCAGTTGTCGATGATTACCGATATGCTAGACAGTGTATTTGGTGTGTTAAGTTTGGCAGGTGGTATTATTGGTTTCTTTGCCTTGTTAGTTGGAATGTTTAGCGTTGCCAATATCATGTTTGTCTCGGTAAAAGAGCGTACTAATATTATAGGAATCAAAAAAGCTTTGGGGGCTAAAGGGAATGTAATCCTACTAGAATTTTTGGTGGAATCAGTTATCCTTTGTGTAATCGGAGGGGTAATGGGTTTGGTAACGGTATTTGGCGTGTTGAAGGTGCTAAGTAGTGTCACTCCTTTTGCTATGGAATTATCTTTATCCAATGCTGCATTTGGAGTATTAACATCTATAGCAGTAGGTATCATTGCTGGTATTATTCCTGCATTTCAAGCGAGTAAGATGAATCCTGTGGATGCGATTAGAGCTTAATTGAAAACTATCGAAAGTTTTATTCAGCAAATAATAGAATTAATATAGGTTTACGAGTCTTATCGTGGCGATATTACGTTCTTGATGGCTCGAGTCATTTCTCTTTTGCCTGGAGGTCCAGGAAGTGGCTCTAGAACGAATCCTGCAGCTTTCAGCGCTCTTTTAAAAGATCCCTTGGCACAATAGCTTACAAATACTGCTTGGTCTTCTAAAAGATCATAGATCCGTTTCATCATTGTTTCATCCCATAGTTCTGGTTGGGTAGTAGGTGCAAATGCATCATAATAGACCACATTATATTTACCTTCAGACTCAAAGTTTTCTATCTTAGTGATATGCTTGGTAAAGGAGAAATAATTGCTCAGCTGAATCGTCTGATTAGATTCAGCTGTGTGCATGTTAATAAAAGCATTTTGGAATTTACTGCAGTTAAGTATCTCTATATAGTTTAAAGCATTTGCCTGATCTATATGTATAGGGTAAGCTTCTAGAGTGCTATATTGGATAGGTTTACGATATTTTTCTGCCTCCAGAAGACTTAGTAGTGCATTGAGTCCAGTACCGAATCCCATTTCTAATACTTTGATCTCTGAAATGAAGTTGTGTCTAGCATAATGTAGACCAGCAGCTAAGAATACAGTAATGCTTTCTTGGAGTGCACCATGTGTTGAATGGTAGCTTACACCAAATTGATCAGAGATAAGTGTATGCGAGCCATCATCTGACGTGATCAGTTGATTATGCTTGTTCACTATACTTTATTGATTCTTTGATTTCGTCGACAGATATATCTAAGTGTGAAGAGTCGTAGATCACTTCACCATCTTTGAGAAGGATAAGTTGTGGTGATTCATGATGTACTTCAAGGGAGTCAGCTATGTAGCTCGATATTGATCTATAACTGAGCAAGTCAAGGAAATGCGCTTCTACATTATCTAAATCCCACTTACTTTCTAGACGCATCTTTGCCATGCTAGAAATAGGACATGTAGTACTATGCTTAAATATTACTTGATATTTATCGTGAGAAGCTTTGACAGCTTCATCGATTTGCTTTTGAGATTGAATATTATTCCAGTTCATATACCTGATAAATCCTTATATGGATTATAAAGTTCATTAGAATTACCTAAAATCTTACTCAAAAGAACTTAAGTACTATAAGTTAACATACAATGCTATTCGGCTTGATCACACAATAAAATAATCCAAATTAAAGTGGCTTATTAACGAGGAATAGTGAAAAGCATATAAAATAAAAGGGGTAGACTTCTTTCTAATCAGCAAAAAGCTAAAAGAAAGCGATATTTAATTCATGATATGGAAAATCACATCAGCAGCTGCACTTAATTCGTAAGGACATCCTACACCACCTCTATTACATGAGCTAAGGAAGGCAACTACTACTAATAGTGCTCCTACTCCTAGTATATTTTTCATTGATTTGGATTGCATAATTCTGTATTTATTCTGTTACTATTATAAATTATATTAAATCTTAATATCTACTAAAGAAAATATATCGACTTTTGTTCTCTTATGGTATAACTGATATCATGCCAAAGTAATGAAATCTAAACGACGGTTATTGTCATTTAGTATTATAAATTGTAGATACCTTGTATCAAGCGACAAAATTAACAATTGACTAACAATATTCATGATTTACTTCAAAATCATGACTTGAACATATAATCAACACAATGACAGACACAAAGAATACATCTTTAAAACTTCACTTTATAGCTATTGGAGGCAAAGTAATGCATAATCTAGCTTTAGCTATGAGTGATAAATGGCATAAAGTTACTGGTTCTGACGACGAAATCTATGAGCCGTCACTTTCTAGATTAGATGCAGCAGGAATACTGCCATCTAAAATGGGGTGGGATACTAATAACATTACCGAAGATCTAGATTACGTTATATTAGGTATGCATGCCAAAGCGGATAATCCAGAGATACTGAAGGCCCAAGAGCTAGGACTTAAGATAATGTCTTTTCCTGAATTTGTATACGAACAATCAAAGGGTAAAAAAAGGATAGTAATCGCAGGAAGTCATGGGAAGACCACTACTTCTGCCATGATAGCCCATGCTTTGCAATCGTGTGATAAAGATTTTGATTATGTGGTAGGCGCTCAATTACCTGGCTTTGATAGGATGGTGAAGCTTACAGATGCACCGATAATCATTATAGAAGGAGACGAATACCTAAGTAGTGCAATAGATCGTAGACCTAAAATGCTACTGTACAAAGCAACTACAGCTGTAATTACAGGTATCGCTTGGGATCATATCAATGTATTTCCGACTTACGAAGGATATGTGGATCAATTTAGATTGTTTCTTAAAGATCTTCCAGCAGAAGGAAAGGTTTTCTATTATGAAGAGGACTCTAGCCTAAAGAAGCTTATCAATGAGAAGAATACTGAGGCAAAGTGTATTCCTTATACTGAAGTGGAATTAAATGCTGAAAGGAGTGTCACCCTAGGAACTTCTACTTATGAGATGCAGCTAATAGGATCGCATAACTACCAAAATATGAAAGCTGCTCAACGAGTATGCAATGACCTTGGTTTGTCAGGAAAACAGTTTTTTAGAGCTATGAGTACATTCGTAGGTGCAGAAAAACGACTTGAGTTTATTAAGAACAAAAAAGATAGAGCGGTAATTATAGATTATGCTCATGCTCCTTCGAAAGTAGAAGCAACTGTAAAGGCAGTGAAGATGCATTGGCCACATCGTACATTAATCGCTGCATTGGAATTGCATACATTTAGTAGCCTAAATAAAGAGTTTATTCCTCATTATAGACATGCTTTTGATCCTGCGGATATAGCGATTATTTATTATAGTCCTCATACTTTAAAAATGAAAGGGATGCCGGATCTTTCGTATGAATGGTTGTACTCACAAATTGTACATCCAAAACTCAAAATTTTCACTGAAAAGTCAGAATTGGTAAATTATCTAAGCGGTATTAATTATAAAAATACAAACCTGTTGATGATGAGTTCAGGAACCTTTGACGGATTTAACCTCAGTAAGGATGGTGTGAAGATATAGTATTATTAATCTATCTGTCTTCCTAAGATTCACAACTCTACATGAAGACAGATAGATGTTTGCTTCCGTATTAATGGAACTCAAATGAAAAGCAAATTTAAGATGTCACTAATCTAATCGCAGCCTAGATCTAGTAAACTTGCTTCGTCTGCATTGGGGAAGCATTTTCCAGATAGAACACTAGTAGGCACATATCTTTTAAGGTCAGGATCTTGTAAAGCATTTTCAAGAAATGCAATTAGGTAATCTTTTTCTTCTTCCGAGAGTCCTATTGGATTAAATTTAGAAGAAATGAGATCTTGTGGTACCCTTGGATTTTCAGATAATGCGAGATTTTTATAATCTATAAGATCTCTAAGGCTTGTCTTACTCGCCCCATGAAAATAGAAATTTGTTCCTTGGAGATTGTAGATGCCTGGCACCTTAAACTTATAGTTATCCTCAGGCTGTAGCGTAAATCCACCACGACCTAAGTTTCTTCTGTCATCTGGAGAAGTATTATATGATGGTATTTGGTCCATATCCGTCACACCTAGAGCATGAAATTCGGCTGATCCAAGATTCTGATTATAATGACATTGGAAACATTGCGCTTTATCGAAAAAGAGGATTGCACCTTTTTTCTCTTCATAGCCTAAAGCTTCTCTATTTCCCTTAAGCCACTCTTGGAATGGTGCCCTATTAGCCAAGATAGTACGGATGTATGCAGAAAAAGCCAAAGATGCAGTTTCTACAGTATATCTTTCTTCTTCATCATAATCAGCAAAAACCTGATCAAATAAAAAAGTATATCCGTATTCATCCAGTATTTCTTTGTTTATAGTAATCCTATGAGTATGGAGACCTTCCATATTCTGAGTCTCTATTCCTGAGAATCCCAGATGATTCAATTTTGTATCTTCTAATAAATCCCAAACATCTTCAGTACCTACGTTAACTCCTCCGCCACCAAATTGGCCATTCCAAAAAGTATTACTCACATATGCCACATTCACCATAGATAATGGACGAGCACTTTGTACATCTAGTTGATCGTCAGCGTAAGAAGTGTTTTTTACTCTATCTTCACCAGCGATACCATAGTTAGATCCTCCATCAGCTATCCCTTGGAAATTACCTGGTCTAAAGCCTGCTTCTGATATATGGCAACTGGAGCAAGAGTATGTTTCCATACCAGCCTCTAAAACAGCACCGCGACCAAGTCCAGTATCATGAAATAATAGTTTTCCCAATTCAACTTTTTGAGGCGTAAGAGGGTTTTTAGGGTCTTGAGGTATAAGATCTAGATCGTTTTCATTAGGTAATACATAGAAGTCTAAAGTTCCGTCAGGAGACTTCTCTTGAATGCTAGCTTCAAGTTGATTGTCTAGTTCTACAAGTGTAGGCATACGATCTTTAGTACATGCATTTAGCACTACTAAAAGTCCTAAGATTGATGTGGCTACATAACCTATTTTCATAATTTTTACATCTTAATGGTCAAAACATAGATTGCAAATATACACAATGGAGACAACATATTATAAAAAAATGTAATATGTTGCCAATTCATAATCAGCTGTGTTGTGCAGGTATTAACTGTTTATTGTATTATTGTAAATATTTGAATGATCATAAATGTTTATTGATCATATCTTATATTTTTGCAAAAATAGTTATTTCGTATCAAGTAATATGTGACTTGAGTTACAATTAACATACTATAAACACTAAGAATATTTAAATTAAAATATAAAAGATTAAGCATGAAAGCAACATTATTAGTACTAGCAGCAGGAATGGGTTCGAGGTATGGCGGATTGAAACAAATGGACGCATTTGGACCTAATGGAGAGACGATTATAGACTATTCTATTTATGATGCGATTAATGCAGGGTTTACAAAAGTGGTTTTCATAATAAGAGAGTCTTTTAAAGAAGCATTTGAAGAAGCGTTTACTTCTAAGTTTGAAGGAAAGATTGAAGTGGCTTTTGTTTGCCAAGAGCTGGATAAGCTTCCAGAAGGTGTGAGCTGTCCTGCTACGAGAGAAAAGCCTTGGGGAACAGGTCATGCCGTATATGTTGCTAAAGATCAAATTGAGGGACCATTTGCTGTCATTAATGCGGATGACTATTATGGCCAAGATGCTTATAATGTTTTGATGGACTTTTTTAAAGCTAATATTGGTAATGAAAATCCTGATTATGCAGTAGTAGCATATTATCTAAATAATACATTATCAGAGCATGGTACAGTTAATCGTGGGGTTTGTTATTCTGATGGAAGCGGTAATCTTGAAAAAGTAGTTGAGCGCGAGAAGATTCAGAGAGGGGAAGATGGTGTGATTAGATTTCCGCATAATGATCATGAACATGAATTGGCAGAAGAGACTTTAGTAAGTATGAATATGTGGGCTTTCTATCCTAGTTATTTCGACTATTGTGAAAAAGCATTGTACGACTTTATCAAAGCAAGAGGCGAGGAAGAAAAGTCTGAATTTTATATTCCAGCGTTGGTAGATGAATTAATTCAAAACAAGGTACTTGATGTCAAATTGTTAGACACTACTAGCCAGTGGTTCGGTGTCACTTATCAAGAAGATAAACCAGTAGTAATCAGTAAGCTTAATAAATTATTAGCTGACGGTGCATATCCTAAAGATCTTTGGTCTTAATCGGAATTAAAGCAATTTTTTAAGATTGAGGAGAGGCTAGAGTATTGCTTAGTAAATAAATACAGGACCTTGTTTAAATCCGCGACCTACGGTTAATTTTTTAGCATTGCGTTTTTCAAAGTCCATGATATATATGTTAGATGTAGTACTATCAGCTCTGTAGTCAAGCTGACCATCAAAAGCTAGATATCTTCCTTCAGGCGAGATATCATGCCATACAGATTGCAGGTTTTTTTGTGTAAGGCTTTTGGGTGGAGTGCCAATTGGGTCAAGAGATTTTATTAGTGAATGACCATTATTACTGCTAGAGTAAGTAATCTTACCTAGAGCCTGATTCCATCTAGGTGGTCCTGCGTAGTATTGATACTGTGCAAAAGTTTTACCGTTGGAAGGGTAGCTGGTTATTTTGATCACTTCCTTGGTTTGAAGAGTCATACTATAAAGTTCCGCTTCATTATATTTACTTGGATCGCCATTGTATCCTCTAAATACAATCTTTTTGCCGTCAGGAGAAAAGCAGGGGTCATTGAAATAATCCATTTGTGGATCAACGGTAGCAATAAGATTTCCCTCGTGATCTATTATTTGAAATGGTTCATTAGGCGCACCTACTGGTTTGATAATAAGTTCGCTTCCTTTCTTTCTTAAGGATACCCAACTGTCTTGTATTTGTTGTTGATTTATTTTTTTCCAGTTCGAACCCTTTGAATCGGTTTCGTACAAAAAATAGCATTGACTACATGTATCTCTGTCAGATATCGCATAGAGTTTGTCGGCATATGCACTATAGACCCAATCCAGAGATTGATGGTTAGATATGTTAATAGGATTCTCTCCGTCTACGCCCATTACGAATATTTCATAGTTATTAGTAGATGGATCTACTAATACATTGTATGCAATCTGTAAGGTTGTAGCGTCAGCCGTATTTTTGCATGCATAGAAAGCATTGCATAGGCCAAGCATTAGAATGAAGTATATAATATTTTTCACTTTGGTAAAGGTATCAAATCTAAATTCTTGAAAGCGAATAGAGGTATCAATAAATAGCATTAAAAATAGAATGGGCATAAAAAAGAAAAGAGGTTGATCTTTATCAACCTCTTTTTCTAAAAAGCATGAAAAAACTATTTACATCTTAACCTAATTAGTGGATTCTATACTAGGTATATTTTGTTTTTTATTGAGCGTGATTTATATCATTCGCGCTTGTACTATATAGATGATGATTTATGACTTTTTGTTATGTCGGTCACGTTAATATTTTGCTAAAAGGTGATAAGGAAATGTGAATGCTTGAAATATCAGTAAAAAAAAGGCTTCTGATAAAGATCAGAAGCCTACGAAATATATTATTCTATTTAGATATTATCCTTTCACACCAGTCATACCTTCGAACAACCAATTGGCAAGGGCTTGTCTATTTTCATCTAATAATAACCTACGATGATCATTTTTGTTACGTATGTTGGCTAACTCTACAAATACCGCAGGAGGTGCAGTATTGCGAAGCATGTACAATCCTCTTTCACTTACATAGCCATGATATCCTCTGTCTTTTTGATACTTATTGTATTTAGCTCGGAAAGTTGATTGTAAGTCGTACGCAAGTTTTTTACTTGTTTTACTCTTTCCCCAATGGTAGAAGAATACATCTTGACTTTTGGTCTCACTACGAGAGTCTACGTGTATCATGATTGCCTTCTGTTTTTTGTATCCTTTTTTCTTGTATTTCTTATGCAAGCTATTGATGGCAGCTGCTCTTTGATAGAGCCTTTTCTTTTGATTGAGAGGGATCTTATGAGTTCCCATACATTTTTCATCTCTATCACAATCCAGATATTTTTCATCTCTAATACCGTCATCATCCTGTATGATCATATGTACTGTAGCTCCATGTTGCATTAGGTTACGTACTAGTCTGAGAGATACATCATACGCATATTCATCTTCACATAATGTAGATGATGTGCTTGTGCAGCAGGCCCCTGGATCAGGACCTCCATGACCGCTTACTACATAGTATACTTCTCCTTTGAGTTGATTGTCTATTATTTCGACATCTTCGTACTTTTCGCCGAAGAGCTTTTCAGTAACTACTCCTTTTTTCTTGCTTTTTTTAGCCTTCTTTTCTTTTTCTATCTTTTCATCATTGATAAGTACTTTAGATGTAGTCGCTCTACATTCTAGAAGATGGTGTGGAACCCAGAGTATCTTACTATCTCGATAATGAGTTTTTCTAACACCTAGTTTGTAGATAGCTTCATTGTATTGTTGTATCTGTACTGCAGTCTCCCAGTCGTCTACATTGATGGTAGACCTAATACTCTGACCATTGTAATTGTAGATTTTTACAGGAAGGTTATATTTTTTGCCTGTTAGGAGTGAAGCTTTCTTATCAAGTTTATTGATCTCATAGAAGTAGTCTATGTTACATGCGTAACTACTTAAATGATACCGTCGCAGTAGTGAATATACTCCGTCTCCATTCTTAGCTTCCACTGAATGAAAGTTTGATTCCGCGGCAGTCATCAATGTTATTTGAAGACTGATTATTCCTATTGTTAAAATCGATTTGAGCATCTGTTAGTTTTATGACTTACTAGGGCAATGAGAAAAGTGATACAAGGCAAAAATACGAAATATTATAAATAATTGTAATATGTAATTGTATTAAAACTATCACTTTGTGTAATAAATGCTTGTTTTTCGTATACCTAGAGGCCTATGTAACGGTGTAAAGTATTATTTGCATTGTGCTATATTTGCGATTATTATGAATATATCACACTTATATACATTGATTAAAAAGGAGTTTGACCTAGAGTTTAGGCAATCACACGCTCTTTTTGGGGTGTTGTTATTTGCGGCTTGTACGGTATTTATCATCTTCAAAGCCTTCAATACTTTAGGTGCTTTTCAATGGAATGTGATGCTCTGGATTATAGTTGTATTCTCAGGGATCAATGCTGTCGCCAAAAGTTTTGTACAGGAGAATAAAGAAACCTATCTACATTATTATACACTATTTGATCCTTTGGAGCTCATCTTAGCTAAGTTGATTTATAATTTCTTGTTTATAGTTGTGATCATTGCCTTAGTGATATTACTACTGACGATATTCACCATGAATCCTATAGTGAATTGGAGCTTATTTACTCAAGGGGCTTTATTAGGGGCACTTGGGCTGGCGTGTATATTTACATTTATCGCAGCATTGTCTGGTATTGATAGAGGTGGGACTACAATAATGAGTGTAATGGCATTGCCATTGGTCTTACCAGTCATTCTTTTGTTGATAAAAATAACAGCAGTATCTATGGGCCTTATGGTTGATACAGAGATTGGTGGAGATCTGATGATATTAGGCGGAATAGATCTTATGATATGCGGATTGATGCTGTTGCTCTTTCCTATTATTTGGAGAAGTTAGTGAGTGATGTAAACAAGCAAGGCTGCAATGAACTTATCATAGCTAATTTGCTTTATCTTTGCATAGATTTTAAAAAGACATCAGTAAAATGAGTAAAAAAGGAAGAGTCCTTGTGGCTATGAGTGGTGGAATAGATAGTACAGTAGCTGCTATGATGCTTCATGAAGAAGGCTATGAAGTGGTGGGGATCACTATGAAAACATGGGACTACGCATCTAGTGGGTCTTCTAAGAAAGAGACTGGTTGCTGTAGTTTAGATTCTATCAATGATGCTAGAGAGGTAGCTGTCAAGATGGGCTTTCATCACTTTATTGTAGACATTCGTGAAGAGTTTGGTGATTATGTAATCGACAACTTCGTAGATGAATATATAGCAGGACGAACGCCTAATCCTTGTGTGTTATGTAATACACACATCAAATGGAATGCTTTGATAAAAAGGGCTGACGCAATGGATTGTGAATTTATTGCCACAGGTCATTATGCAGATATCAAAGAAAAAAACAATAGACTCTTCATCACGAAAGGTAAAGATGATCGCAAAGATCAATCCTATGTGTTATGGGGCTTGGATCAAGAGTGTCTGTCTAGATCAAATTTTCCATTAGGTGGATATACTAAGACCGAGATTCGTCAGATGGCCAAAGATTGGGGACATGAAGCATTGTCTAAGAAAGCAGAAAGCTACGAAATATGCTTTGTGCCAGACAATGATTATCGTGGGTTTCTTAAGCGCAGAGTTGATGGTTTGGAAGAGCGAGTTGCAGGTGGATTATTTGTAAATACGCAAGGGGAAGTTATCGGAAAGCATGAAGGGTATCCATTCTTTACCATTGGTCAAAGGAAAGGGCTCGGAAAGGGATTCGGAAAGCCTGTGTATGTTACTGAGATAAGACCTGAAACAAATACAGTTGTATTAGGTGATGTAGAAGATCTTATGCGAAATGGAATGTATGTCGATCAACTCAACATGCAAAAGTATGCTGAAATCAAGGATCCAACGGAATTCGTAACTCAAGTTAGATACAACAGTTCTGGGTCATTAAGTAAGATTATCCAACAAGGAGATCAGATGGAAGTTGAGTTCTATTCCAATGTAAAAGGAATAGCTCCTGGGCAATCAGCTGTGTTCTATGAAGGAGATGATGTTGTAGGTGGAGGAATAATCAGTAGAAGTTTATAATAATAAATGATATAGAGCGTTAAATTTTGAAATCGCGTAAATCATATAAAATTAAAGTGCAATCAAATGAAACATTATCTATTAATATTTTTCAGTGCAATACTCGTTGGCTTTTCTTCATGTAGTGAGGAGTCAATAGCACCAACAAGTCTAGAGGGAGAAAAGGATTTTTATCCATTAGAAGTTGGTCGTACTTGGATATACCAAACAGATAGTGTAGTCTTTAATAAACAATTGAATTCAATAGATACTCTAAGAGGGTTTGTCAAAGAAGAGATCGTAAGTGAGTTTTTAACGGCAGGTGATAATACTACCTACGCAATCGAAAGATCATTTAGAAGATCATTGACAGATCAATGGAATATAACAGATACGTATTCTTCAAGTTTTATAGATAATAAGGCAACTAGAAGCGAAGAGAATCTACGTTTTGTAAAGATGGTGTTTCCAACGTCTTTAGGTCAAAAGTGGGATGGAAACCAATTTTTTGATGAATCGGTAATAGTAAATGTTGGAGGCGAGTTTATAGAAGTCTATAAGAATTGGGCCTCTGAGGTGGTTGGTGTAGATAGTACAGTAGTCTTAGGTAACTCACAATATGAGAATTGTACTATAATTGTTTTGGCTGATAATGAGAACTTCTTTGAAAAGAGATATGCCAAAGAGATATATGCTAAAGGCGTAGGGCTCATCAGTAAAGAGATGAGTATCATCTGTACACAAGATGGAGATGGAAATATCGACATTATAGATAGAGCAGAAGAAGGTTTTGTACTTTCACAATCATTAATAGAATACTTTTAAAACTAACTATGCTTAAAGATTTTGTAGAGATAGGTAAACTGGGTAAGCCTTTTGGAATAAGTGGTAAGCTTAAGTTGAGTTGTGAAGATGAGATTTTGCATGTTCTCAAAAAAGATAAAGTATTTTTTCTCAAAAGGGGAGCCCATTACATTCCTTATTTCGTTCAGTATATAGAGGAGACTCATGATACTTTATTAAAGATAGAAGGCTTGGATGATCCACAAGATGCCAAATCTTGTAGTGGGGACACCTTATATCTTCCAATTAAAGATCTACCAGAAATTAAAGAAAAACCAGGTTTGTATTTCTCAGTACTCAAAGGCTTTTCTATGCACAATCAAGACGATGAACTCGTGGGTAAGATTGTGGATATAGTATCCATGCCACAACAAGAATTAGCTAGTGTGGAATTATCAAATGGCAATGAAATATTGATTCCTCTCCATGAATCTTTGATTATCGGAATTGACCCAGATCAATTGATTGTACAGCTCGAAGTGGCAGAAGGTTTGCTTGATATCTATGATAATTAGAGGGTTTTACCCATGATACGGAGCTTTTGCAAGCTTCTTTACATATTCAATAATAATTTTAATAGCCTTAGTAGGGGCGATAGTCGTACACTTGTGTCAGTATTGTTAGGTATTGAAGTGTCGGTTAGGGTTTACTATGCTTAAGATGAAATTTATATTTATGAAAAACCGGAAGTTAAACATACTTAGGTTTATTGTCATCTTAACCTTTGTAAGTCTTGGAGCGCTTCAATCAAGTGCTCAGCAGTATAGCGTAAGAGGTTATGCTGGAGGATATTACTATTTGGGTGATTTAGCTCCTCTGTCTTCTGCATTTAGCCTGTCACAGTATAATCCTGGTCTAGGGATTTCGGTAGGCAAAGAGATCAATAAAACTTTTGATATCCATTTGAAATATACATATGGAAGGATATCTGCGAGTGATAGCGAAGCTCGAGATCAGGGCAGACGAATAAGAAATCTATCATTTGTATCTAGCATATACGATTTAGGATTGATAACAGAAATCCATCTCAATACTTGGTTGAAAGGCTTAGATAAATATGGTTTAAGACTTTATTATAGTACAGGGGTGAGTTTGTTTCATTTTAATCCGAAAACCATTTACAAAGGTAAATTGGTGCCTTTGCAGCCACTAGGCACAGAAGGGCAGGGAAGTAATCTTCCTAACACTAACGATAAGTATAGTTTAACTCAAGTTTCCATCCCCTTTGGCTTTGGATTACAGTTTGATTTAAACGAAGAATTTGAATTAGGATTTGAAGTGATTCCAAGATGGACATTTACAGATTACCTAGATGACGTTAGTGGAGCTTATGTGCCATTAGCAGACTTGGAGGCTGTAAATGGTGAATTGTCAGCAGCACTCTCTAATCGGAAAGGAGAGTACCTAGGTATACCAGCAATGGATGTTCAGGAAGGTTCATTAAGAGGTGATCCTGATGATGCAGATTGGTATATGTTTATGGGAGTATATATATCCTATAGATGGGGAGCTACTGATAACGAACTAATAGAAGAACCAAAAGAATTGATGAAAAGCGATGATTCACCAAGAATTAACTTTTAATCAAGTCAGAATTGTAAAAATGATTTAATACTATAACCACGTAGAATAAATGAGATTTAACCCTTTACTCATCTTTTTTAGTGTATTGCTTAGTCTAGTATTTAGTGCTAGTGTCAATGCTCAAAAGGCCGAAATAGGCTTTAGCATAGGCGCATCTACATATCAAGGTGATATATCTCCATTGGGATGGAGATTAAGTTTTGAAGGCGCTCATGTTGCTCGAGGTATGTTTTTGAGCCTTGGACTCAATGAATTCATTTCTGTAAAAGCAAGATATTATACGGCGCAAATATCTGCTTCGGACGAAAATGCAATCAGTACATTCAGAACAGAAAGGAATTTACATTTCAAATCAGGAATAAGAGAGTTTTCTGTCGTAGGTGAACTTAATTTATTTGGTGTGATTCCATCATGGAGGAAGTTTAAGTTTCAGCCCTTTGTAAATGTAGGGATAGGGGTTTTTAAATTTAATCCACAAGCCAAATATAGAGGCGTATGGTATGATCTACAACCATTAGGGACGGAAGGTCAGGGCCTTTCTGATACGGACAATGAGTTGTATAATTTGACTCAGTTGAGTATTCCGATGGGTTTTGGACTTAAGTATACATTTAACGATGAATTAGTAATAGCCTTCGAAATAAGTCCGAGGTGGACATTTACAGATTATTTAGATGATGTTTCAACTCAATATCCAGATCTCGAACTACTACAGCAAGAACGTGGTGACTTGGCTGTTAATTTAAGCTACAGAAGTGAAAAGCCGATAGATGCTGGCACAGGAGCAAGTAAGTCGGGTAGGGGTAATGAAAGAGAGAACGATTGGTATATCATCACAGCTCTCAGTGTAGCATATAGATTCGATCCTGGCGTTTATTTAGATCGTCGAAAGGGGTTTCAAGGAAACTGGAAATGTCCTTACTTTTAAGTTCGTTTAGAGACAAATTTTCAGACAATCCGTTATTATCGCAATACAATTTCCTTTACTACTACAGTACCAATTTTTTCATTTAATAGCTTAATTAGTTTAGGTTTGGACATACTTAATTCAGCCCTTAATGGAGCAGAAGTTAGTGTAATCTCCAGCTTACCATGCTTTATGAAGAATCTACTAGTATAGCCATTTATCATCTCGCCCATTTCAGACTTCCAAGCATCTTGAATGAGTTTGAGTTCATGGTGTATTTGTATTCTTTTGTTCTTTTGGATGTACTCTCCTAGTACTTCAGAGATCTTTCGATCATTATATTTTTTATTGAACATCTAGTGTTTTTCTAAAGAGATAGATTCTGTACTTTCAATCACAAATTTATGATAATTAGTTTCAAGGATCTGTAATATATTTTCAACGCGATAAAGATTGGTGTCAGAAATGAATATTTGACCGTAATTTTCTTTCAGCAGTATATCGATGATAAATTTCACTCTTTCTTGATCTAGTTTATCAAATATATCATCGAGGAGTAAGATGGGCGTGTTTTTATGTACGCTTTGGATAATTTTATATTGACTAAGCTTTAAGGCCATTATAAAGGACTTCAGTTGACCTTGAGATGCGTAGACTTTTAATTGATCATCATTCATAATCAACTTAAGATCGTCTTTATGAATGCCTTTTGTAGTACGTTGTAGTATTCGATCTCGATCTTTGCTTTCCGCTAAAGACTGTAAGAAAGGCGTGTCGTCAAGACTACTCTTATATTCTATCCTAGCTTGTTCTTTATCCTCAGAAATATGGCTGTAGGTATCACTGAATTGAGATGAAATTCTCTCAACGAACGATTTCCTTGCTTCATATATTTTCTGAGCAGGGCCATCCATTTTTTCTGATATGGTATTGATTAGTAGCTCGTTATACGTTCTTCGCTCAGCAAATTGTTTAAGTAAAGCGTTTCGTTGTTTGAGAAGTTTATTGTACTCAAGTAACTGACGCAAGTAATCTTTGTCATATTGAGTAATAGACTGATCAATAAATTTTCGACGTTCCTCACTGGCATCCAATAGTCCCTGTACATCAGTCGGTGATATCATGACACAAGGGTAATTACCTACATGTTCAGAAATTCGCTTATAGTTTTTACCATCTGAGCTGATCGTCTTCTTTTTATCTTTTTCAACAGTTATTGCGATATTGTTCTTTTCCTGATCATTATTGTAGAAAACGCCTTCCAGCCTTAGGAAGTTTTCACCTTTACGAATATTATAGCGATCAGTCGTAGATAGATAGCTCTTACCTATACAGGTGTAATAAACTGCATCCAATAAGTTTGTCTTGCCTACGCCATTAAGTCCTACCACAAGATTTAGTTTATTATGTAGATCATACACATGAGAAGTGTAGTTCTTGTAATTGGTTAGAGATAAGCTGGATATATACACGATGTGATGAGATGGTGAGTAAGTGTCAAAGATAGTAAGCTAGCCTATAATCATGTCTTTTGGGTCGGTATATATTATGATAAGTAAGAATGTATGTGCTACGACGCATATTTTCCTAATAGGAGGCCCAATATAAATGATCAAAGTTGTATTTTCGTGCGCTAATGAATAGGTATACCAATATATACCTAATTTTGTTTGAGCATAATATTAGATAATGCTTTTACAACAGAAAAATAAAAAATAAAAATAGATGGCAGTAGCTAGTAAAAAAGCAACAAGTGCTAAAAAGGCAACCAAGTCAAAATTTAGCAAGGAGACATACCTAGAATGGTATGAGAATATGTATAGAATTAGAAAGTTTGAAGAAGCGACTCTAAAGGCGTACTCACTGCAGAAAATTAGAGGGTTTTGTCATGTATATATTGGTCAAGAAGCTATCTCCGCTGGTTTAGAGACTGCTCTGCAAGATGGCGATAAGATAGTAACTGCTTACAGACAGCACGGTATCGCTTTAGGGCGTGGAATGGATTCTAAATCATGTATGGCTGAGCTATTTGGTAAAGGAACCGGATGTGTAGGTGGAAAAGGTGGAAGTATGCACTTCTTCTCAAAAGAACACAACTATTTTGGAGGTAACGGTATCGTAGGAGCTCAGATTCCAATCGGTACAGGTATAGCTATGGCAGAGTCATACAGAGGAACTAGTAATCTGTGTGTTACTATGTTTGGCGATGGTGCTGCTAGACAAGGCGCATTATACGAGTCATTCAATATGGCTATGACATGGAAAATTCCAGTACTCTATATAGTAGAGAACAACCAATATGCCATGGGTACTTCAGTAGAGCGTACAAGTAATGTAACCGATCTATTTAAGATTGGATCTGCATTCGATATGCCTAGTGAGCCTGTAGACGGTATGGATCCAGAAGCAGTACACTTGGCTGTAGAGAAAGCAGCGAAGCATATCAGATCAGGAAAGGGACCTTACTTCTTAGAGATAAAAACTTATAGATATAGAGGTCACTCTGTATCTGATCCAGCAAAGTATCGTACTAAGGATGAGTTGAACAAGTACAAGGCATTAGATCCAATTGAAATTATCAAGGATAAAGTACTAAAGGGTAAAATCGCTTCGGCTAAAGAAATCGAAGAGATAGAAAAGGCTATCACGGTAGAGATTGAAGCGGCAGTTAAATTTGCTGATGAATCCGATCTCCCATTAGCTTCTGAACTGTATGATAATAATTACGTACAAGAAGATTACCCATTCATTACAGACTAGTAATTTAAGATTTATATCAAGTAAAAGAGCCTTTAGATGATTTTCTAAAGGCTCTTTTATTATTTGAGTAGGGTATTGTCTCGGTATTTAGTTTTAAGTAGAATGATCTAACCCATAGTACCTTTTACTAATCCGCCATCTACACTTATCGTTTGTCCTGTAATGAAAGAAGATTGAGGTGATAACAGCCAAATTGCCAAAGAAGCTAAATTTTCTGGTTTGCCTAGTTTGCTCATTTTGGTTTCTGATTCATATTGCTTACGTGCTTCCTCTGGAGTAATACCGAGCAACATAGATTTGTGAGCAAATAATCTTTCCATCGCTGCGGTAGCATGATATCCTGGAGCTAATATATTCAATGTGATTCCTTGATCTGCAACTTCATGAGAAAGTGTTTTTACAAATCCTACGACAGCTAATCGAAGTGAGTTACTAAGCACTAGATTCTCTACAGGTTGTTTGACACTCACACTTTCTATATATACAATACGACCGTACTGCTGATCCATAAATCTATCTAACAGAATCTTAGTGAATTTCACTTTCCATCTTAGTAGACTTTCGTATGAATTGTCCCAATCGTCCATCTCTGTAGCGACAAATGATTTGGCAGGCGGTCCACCAGCATTGATAAGCACACCATCTATTCTACGAAGGCCTAACGTTCTAGTTATTTCGGACATCGTAGCATCCGTGGTGATATCTCCAGGTACTATTTCTACTTGACTCGAATGAGCAGCTTTCATCTCTTCAAGCTTTTCTTTTCGTCTAGCGTTCAGTATTACATTGGCTCCCTCTTCTATGAGCGCCATCGCTATAGCTCTACCAAATCCGCTAGTAGCTCCTGTGACTACAAATAGTTTTCCTTTAAGTCCTAGATCCATTATAGTAGATTTGTGAGGAAGCGATAGATTTCTTTTTCTACGACATCATAATCATTGTCGGCTTTAAAGATGGTTTCTATTTTATCTAGAACTTCTTGCTTTCTTGCTGGAGTTGGGAAATGGATGCCTTTGTGCGAGATAATAACTTCTAGTGCTTCAAAGTCACTCATCTCATCAAATATAGAATACATCTTATCGTAAGTATCATTGCCAACATTTTCTATGATAGCCGCTTTCTCTTCATCTGTAAACTCTTCGTTGACATTAGCTGCATACAGTAAAGTGATACAAATAAATTCGTCATAGCTTAGATTCTCTTTCATAATATAGTGATGTTACTTCCTAATAAATATAGTCTCTTTTTATCTCAATTGTATTAAATGACGCCGAGCTCCTTACCTACTTTGGTAAATGCTTCGACACACTTATCTATCTGTTCAAACGAGTGACCTGCACTAATTTGTGTTCTGATTCTGGCTTTATCTTTTGGCACTACAGGATAGAAAAATCCAATTACGTAAATACCTTCGTCCAAAAGCATATTGGCAAATTTTTGTGATAATGGTGCATCATATAACATTACAGGCACGATAGCATGTGTACCTTCGACAATATCAAAACCAGCAGCAACCATCTTAGATCTAAATCTAGCCGTGTTTTCCGATAGTTTATCCCTAAGAGCAGTAGACTCAGTTAATATATCTAGTACCTTTAATGAAGCGCCAACGATTGCCGGTGCTAATGTATTTGAAAATAAGTAAGGTCTGGATCTTTGACGTAGCATAGCCACTATTTCCTTACTTGCTGCAGTAAATCCTCCTGATGCTCCGCCCAATGCTTTACCGAATGTACCTGTGATAATATCTACTCTGCCAAACGCATCGCAATGCTCGGCACTTCCTCTTCCTGTCTTACCCGTAAATCCAGTAGCATGACAGTCATCCACCATAGTCAATGCATCATACTTTTCTGCTAGATCACAGATCTTATCAATTTGTGCTATCACACCATCCATACTAAACACACCATCGGTAGCAATCATGATCCGCCTCGCTCCAGCTTCCTTAGCTTCTTTTAGCTTAGTCTCCAGATCAGCCATGTCATTACTTATATAACGGTACCTTTTGGCCTTACATAATCTGATACCATCTATAATAGAGGCATGATTAAGTGTGTCAGATATAATTGCATCTTCAGCGGTGAGTAAGGGCTCAAAGAGTCCACCATTAGCATCAAATGCTGCGGCATATAATATAGCATCTTCAGTCCCTACAAATTTTGCAATCTTATGCTCAAGTTCCTTGTGGATATCTTGCGTGCCACATATAAATCTAACTGATGACATACCAAATCCATGAGAATCAATAGCGGCTTTCGCAGCTTCAATAATGTCTGGCTGGGAAGATAGGCCTAAGTAGTTATTTGCACAAAAGTTAAGTACCTCTTGTCCTTTATCTGTACCGATCTCAGCACTCTGTGGAGTTACGATTATTCTTTCTTCTTTAAAAAGACCATCTTTTCTGATCTGATCTAATTCTGCTTGTATTGCTTGATTTATGCTATTTGACATTTACTGCTTGCTTTATTTTATAAGTCAATAATACTTTATAGATTAAAGTAATTCTGACTTTTTAATCATTTAGGATTCTTATGTTTTCTACTTTATTTCGTCTCTTGCTGTAGTCTTAGGTTTTTAATCATATCAACAGTCATCGCATCAAGATTATACTCCTCTTGCCATTTCCAATCTCTGCGTGCCATGCTATCATCTATCGACTCGGTCCAACTCGCTGCAATGTCTTGACGGTGATCCGGCTTATATCTAATTTTGAAATCGGGTATAATTTTACGAATACTTTCCGCAATCTCAGCTGGAGTAAAGCTCATAGCTGATAAGTTATAACTCGTACGAATATTCAAATCATTTTTGTCCGCTTGCATCAGCTCTATAGTGGCTCTTATGGCATCAGGCATATACATCATCGGTAATCTTGTGTCTTCGGCAAGAAAGCATTCGTACTCTTCTCCTTTGATGGCTGCATGATATATCTCTACCGCATAGTCAGTAGTGCCACCGCTAGGTAGCGATTGGTAGCCTATGATGCCTGGATACCTTACTGATCTGATATCTGTACCGTATCTGTCATGATAGTAATTAGACCAAAGCTCTCCAGTAGATTTACTAATACCATATACCGTACTTGGCATCAAGGGTACATGCTGTGATGTATTCTCCCTAGGAGTAGTGGTTCCGAATACTGCAATAGTACTTGGAAAAAAGACCTTATCTATTTGAAATTTTTCGGCTAAGTCTAGTATAGATAAGTAACCATCCAAGTTAACTTTCCATGTTTTCAACGGATTCCATTCTCCACTAGCGGAAAGAATAGCTGCCATATGGTAGACTTGTGTAATTTCATAAGATTCCACGATCTCATGTAACCTAGTTACATTCATGATGTCCAAAAATTCATATGGATTATCATCAGGAATATCTGTTGAAATATCAGTCGCTAAAACATTGTCTTGACCATGTACTTTACGAAGTGCAGTTGCCAATACACGACCGAGTTGGCCATTAGCTCCAGTAATTAGGATTTTGTCTTTGCTCATTAATTTTTTATTGTGAAAACTATAATGATCTTATTCTTGATTAGCGCTTACTATATCCAATACAATAAGAACAGTTAACAATACACTTGGTCTGCATTAACAGCGACGGTGATGTACTATTATAATGCAAGATAGGTCTTCAAGGTAGAATATTTAAGAACTTTGAATATTTACTTTACTATAATGTCTTCGCCATCAATTAGTCCATATAGTTAGGGATGGTATCTAAGAAGGTAACACTCTTTGTTGATTTATCTATAGCACAACAGTAGGTTTGTACACCGTTGGTAACCAGAAGGTAAGGAGCATTGAGTGTGATGTTATATCTAGCTGCTTGATCTAATACGGATTGATTGATTGGTTCTTTATGAGATTTACATTCAATCAGTAAATATGGTTCTATAGATTGATCATATACTATGATGTCGTATCGTTTATATTGACCTAATACCAAGAGCGATTTTTCCACTTGTATTCTAGATATAGGGTAGTCTAGTTTTTGGGTGAGATATAATATGAGCAGCTGCCTTACGAGTTCTTCAGGTTGAGGTACGAGGTACTTTTTCCTGATTGGATCCCATATTAGTGTAGTATCTGCTTCTGACTTTAGTATTAGTTGGGATCTAAATTCATGAAGATTGATATCTATCATAAGGCAAAGTTTGCATTAGCCGTAGTATCACTAGAGAGATAGGTGGAAAGGTGCATAGATAAGTCAATATGATTCAGTGTATCTTCTATGTTGATAGTGATTACTTTGTATCCTGCGGAAGACAAGCTTTGGATGACTAATCTTTGCCAGATATAATGTTCTGTTTTTCGCACATTTAATAGGTCATCATATATAAGTATGATTTTTTCCTTATCCTCAGCAAGAATACTTCCTTTGAGGAGGTCAGCAACAGATTCTCCTTTTAGCTCGTTGATTTTTGCACTAGCGAATAATCGAAGTAATTCTTCAGTATCTATTGCGTCAAGACATGATATAATATTAAGTGCCTTAGTTTGATATACCTTGATCTCTGAAGTAGAAGCCAATATCGCTTCAGTCAGTTGATTAGCTTGTTTGCTTTGGCTGAAGTAGTCTAATGTAATTATGGGTTTAATATTGTCCAGTGCTTTATCGACCAATGTTATAGATGCTCTCTCTTTTGTAGCGATTTGATTACTTAAGATATAATGTACGCCATCATACAGAACTTGATAATTTGCAGTACTTACTATATTGGACTTGAGGTGGATATTACTCCAGTCTATACTAGCATTTAGATCTTTATATGCTTCAAATAAAGCTAAAGAATCATCTGCAGTAGGTATTCCTCCCTGCCAAGCTAGATTTTTCCACTTTTGTATTTCTAGATATTTCACCTGATTCTGCAGCTCAGACTGGTCTAGAGTTCTGAGTATATCTATTATAGTCTTGTCAGTAGGATTTAAGGTAGCATAAAATCGTCTCCAACGAATGTAGTCTGACTCGTCGCTGAGCCAATATTTGCAAAAGTGCAATTGATTTAGCAAGCCTTTTACTTGAATGATCTGTGTTTCATAGCTAAGTGGATTATTTGATATATCGACTTTAAGTAATCCATTGATGTTAATTTCACTTAATACTGCTCTAAGTTCATGCATGGCCTCATATATAAGGACCGATTGATGATTGCGACTATTGAATCTTCTACTATGTCTGGCGAGATACTTAGTTGTCACACTTTCCCAATTGGAAACAGCATACATGACCAGTTTAGGGAATTCACCAATAGCATCTTTTGGTAAATCAGCCAACAAGAAACCCATCTTTTTTCGCATTTGGTTCAGCTCAGTTTCAGCTTGGCTATGTTGGTAATTGACGAGATGCTGAGATAGTTGTTTTTTAATAGATAGTATGCGAAGTTTTTCTTCCTCAACGATTTCGTTAAGTCCATTTCGCATGTCTGTGTATATAGATGCGACAGTCTCTATCCATAGGTTGAGATCTAGAAGTAATGAATCATCGATTGTATCTGTGTAATACTTGCTGTGTAAAGGGTCTATATCAATATATCTTTCCCATGTTCGTTTATAACTTGATAGTAAAGGCGATAGTTCTTTAGTATGATAAGAAAGAATGTCAGCTGAATCTTCTAATCTATGGTCAAGTTGTAATTTGTCAGATAGCGAAAGATCGTATGATTGTAGTAGGTCTATATATTTATGTCTAAGTGTAGATCCATCTCTATTGTAACAATAGTCAAACTTCCTCTTGAGATTTGCGACAACATTATTATATGTATCAGCTAATGTCTCTACTTCTTGGTTAATCTCAGGTTGCGAATGACGTTCTTTATAGTTTTGTAAATGTCTATAAGTATGTGGATTACAGCATATAGCAATCTGTTCGTCTTTGATGAGAAGATTGATAATTTCTATTATTCCATTGATACTTGTAGAGTATACATCTATAGGATCGCCGGACTCTAAGCTCCTTAAAGCTTGGAGTTGAGTAGGAGAGAGGTGCTCTGTTGGCAAAGTGTAGATCATAAGTCGGTTATATAAGGCAAATATATATTATTAATAAAACATATGTATTTTTCTTGAATATAAGTATCGTGAATTTTATGCGGCTTCCAATACGCTTGAAAATGTGTAAATGTCCAAATGGTAGGCGATTGAGTGAGAATCGAAAATCAACTTATTGGCTTAGTATTTGAATCTTTAATTAGATATAGCAGTTGTCTTTTAAATTAGCATGTTATTCATTCTATTGATTAAGAACAACATCGTATGTTTGTACGAATAGCGCAACCTAGAACCTAAAAGTACTTTTTTGGATCAATATTGATCATAAGCGAAGGAGTTGCTAAGATGCGTTAGTGAGTAAGAATCTCACATATTACCTAACCAATCTAACTCGGATGGATCCAGCTGAACATGATACGTTACTACCAAAAGCAGAACAACGAACTAATCCAGTTAGACCGAATACAGGACGAAAGCTGGATTGATATTAGAGCACCATTTGATCATGGTGAATTAGAGCAATTGGCTAATTCCTTAGCGGTGCCACTAGATTACTTCACGGATTCACTCGATGTTGATGAGAGATCTCGTTACGAGCGAGAAGATGATGTAGAACTAATCATAATCAATACGCCGGTTGCTAATCAAGATAATCGTGAAAGTGATCCTATTTATATTACCGTACCTATTGGTATTGTATTAGCCAAAGGACATATTATTACCCTCACATCCAAAGAAGATACGGTATTAGAGAAGTTTACTTCTAATAAGGTCAAGAACTTCAATCCTTCTGATCGCAAGAAATTTATCCTTCAGATATTTGAGCAAAACGTATTAGACTATCTCTATAGACTTAAGCAGCTTAACTTAAAGAGAAATCTCATTGAACAAAGTCTTTATGATAGTAGTCGTAACAAAGAGTTGCGCCAATTACTTAGAATTGAGAAAAGTTTGGTCTATTTCGTGAATAGTCTAAATGCGAATGAATTGCTGAATCTTAAGATGAAGAGAACTAATTTTCTCCAAATTAGAGATTTAGAATATCATACAGACCTTTTTGAAGATATAATTATTGATAATGGTCAGGCATTGGAAGTGGCCAACGTGCACACTAATATTTTGAGTAGTACAATGGAAGCATACGCATCTATTGTATCTAATAATATGAATGTCTTCATACATCGACTAACTATCATTACGATCATACTTATGGTACCTACCTTAGTAGCATCTTTCTATGGTATGAATCTCAAGTATCTGCCTATGCAGGACGCTAAATATGCTTTCGTAATTATTATACTTGTTAGTATAATATTAGGAATAGGTTTGATTTGGTTTTTCAAAAGGCGTAATCACTTCTGATAAAATAATACCATACGTTTCGCACTCATTTTTAGGCAGTTAGTAATAAGTGGTCAATAGTTATCAACATTTAGACATATTACGAAAAAATATATTATGTTGATTACAAGGTAGTTACACTCCTTACCAACAATGTGTTAATAACTTTTGACTTTTGACATTCTTTTCTCTAGCAGTTTTTACTCATATTTGTATTCGATTACGAGAGGAACCAACCTTACTAAATCGATCCTATTTTCAACACTATATTTACTGAAACGGCCTACCTGTTATATAATAGTCGCTTCAAATAAAGTATTAGCACTGAGTTTGAGCGCTTTGTCGTCCTACCTCAGTCATATTACATAAAATTTATATTAGTGTTGATTATATATGAACGAGGAGATAATGATCAAGCGATCAGTGGATATAAGCACAATCGCAGAAATCAGTAGATAAGAAGATGACGCACCACTTCGGAGTGGATAAAGTGAAAAATAATTGACAACATTATATAAACTTAACCAATGAGTACATCCATCGAGCCTATCCTACAGGATAACCCCAACAGATTTGTTCTGTTTCCTATACAACATGATGATATTTGGAATTTCTATAAAAAATCGGAAGCGTCATTTTGGACAGCGGAAGAAATAGATTTACACCAAGACTTATCTGACTGGGAAAATAAACTTAGTGATGATGAGAAACACTTTATCAAGCATGTATTAGCATTTTTCGCAGCGAGTGATGGAATCGTAAACGAAAATCTAGCTGATAATATGGTGACTGATGTCCAGTATACAGAAGCTAAGTTCTTCTACGGATTTCAGATCATGATGGAGAATATCCACTCTGAAACTTACTCACTACTCATTGATACTTACATTAAAGACAATGCTGATAAGGATTACCTCTTCAATGCTATAGAACACATGCCGTGTGTTGCTAAGAAAGCAGAATGGGCTCTTAGATGGATCGATAATGGATCTTTCGCAGAGAGACTAATTGCATTCGCTGCAGTTGAAGGAATCTTTTTTTCAGGATCATTCTGTTCTATCTTCTGGTTAAAGAAGAGAGGACTGATGCCAGGACTAACTTTCTCTAATGAGC
This sequence comes from uncultured Saprospiraceae bacterium, assembly GCA_937995755.1. Taxonomy (GTDB): domain Bacteria; phylum Bacteroidota; class Bacteroidia; order Chitinophagales; family Saprospiraceae; genus UBA1994. The sequence continues at coordinate 35,888 of CALKJD010000064.1, forward strand.
TAATCAGTAGAGATGAAGGTATGCATTGCGATTTTGCTTGTTTGCTGTATAACGAGCATATCGTTAACAAATTGGATAAGTCAGTGATACAAGGTATGATTACAGACTCTGTAGAGATCGAAAAGGAATTTGTATCTGATGCTCTTCCTGTAGGTCTTATCGGTATGAACTCGGATTTGATGTGCCAGTACATCGAGTTTGTTGCGGATAGATTACTTGAGTCATTAGGTAATGATAAAGTATATAACGTTGAGAATCCATTCCCATGGATGGAGCTTATTTCTCTTCAAGGAAAGACAAACTTCTTTGAGAAGAGAGTAGGTGATTATCAGAAATCAGGAGTGATGGCTGATAAGGATAAGCAAGTGTTTAGCTTGGATGAAGACTTCTAAATCTTCCTCGAAGATTTAGAAGAACGGAAACAAGGCTTTTTCTTGTTTTCGCACCACAAATCCTCGAAGATTTAGAAGGTAGTGTCAAACGAGACATTTCCTCGTATACTACCTCTTCAAACTCCTTCACAATTAATTTGAGAAGGAAGCAAAGAAGCCAGAGCCTTCGACAGTTCAAAGCTTCTAACCCACTAAACCAAAATTGTCCCTCGACAGGACTCAATACAAGTGATTCACTGACCCGGATCACGGACTTCAATCAGAGGTAAGAAAACTGATTGATTTTATGAAAACTACATTATTTAATCTCCTAAACTCAACCCAACAATGCAAGTATTAAAAAGAACTGGCAAGAAAGAAGCAGTAAGTTTTGACAAGATAACAGCAAGAGTAAAGAAACTTTGTTATGGATTAGATAGTAACTTTATAGATCCTATCGGTATTGCAATGAAAGTAGTACAAGGACTCTATGATGGAGTAACTACCACTGAACTAGATAACCTAGCAGCAGAGACAGCGGCATCAATGGCGACTAATCACCCAGATTATGCACAATTAGCAGCTCGTATCTCTACTTCTAATCTTCATAAAAATACAGATAAGTCTTTCTCTAAAACGATACAAAGATTATACGATTATATAGATCCTAAGACTGGTGATAAAGCTGGACTTATCGGAGATGATACTTATAAAGTAATCATGGATAATAAAGCAAAGTTAAACTCTGCTATTATTTACGATAGAGATTACAACTTTGACTTCTTTGGATTCAAGACATTAGAAAGATCATACCTACTAAGATGTGATGGTCAAGTAGTAGAGCGTCCACAACATATGTTGATGAGAGCAGCTGTAGGTATTCATGGTACAGATATCGATTCTGCCATTGAGACGTATAACTATATGTCTGAGAAATGGTTTATCCACGCAACACCTACATTATTTAATGCAGGTACGCCTAAGCCTCAGTTATCTTCTTGTTTCTTATTAACGGCTACAGATGATAGTATCAGTGGTATATTCGAAACATTAACAAGATGTGCTAAGATATCTCAGTCAGCTGGTGGTATCGGATTAAGCATACACAATATAAGAGCTAAAGGATCATACATCAAAGGTACTGGTGGTACTTCTAATGGTATCGTACCAATGCTAAAAGTATTTAACGATACGGCTAGATATGTAGATCAAGGTGGAGGAAAGCGTAAAGGAGCATTTGCTATCTATCTTGAACCATGGCATGCAGATATTCATGACTTCTTAGATCTTAAGAAGAACCATGGTAAAGAAGAGATGAGAGCAAGAGATTTATTCTATGCTATGTGGATCTCTGATTTATTTATGAAGAGAGTGCAAGAAGGTGCGGATTGGTCATTATTCTGTCCTAATGAAGCTCCAGGTCTTCAAGATTGCTACGGTGCAGAATTCGAAGCATTATATACTAAGTACGAAAACGAAGGTAGAGCTCGTAAGACAATTAAAGCTCAAGAACTATGGTTCGCAATACTAGAATCTCAAATAGAGACAGGAACGCCATATATCTTATACAAAGATGCGGCAAACGAAAAGTCTAATCAAAAGAACTTAGGAACGATCAAATCATCTAACCTATGTACTGAGATTATGGAGTACACGAGTAAGGATGAAGTAGCGGTATGTAACCTAGCATCTATCTCATTACCGAAGTTTGTCAATGAGGAAACTCAGACATTTGATTTCGAGAAATTACATGAAGTAACAAGAGTGATCACAAAGAATCTTAATAAGATTATTGATGTGAATTACTATCCAGTAATAGAAGCACAAAACTCTAATTTCCGTCACCGTCCTATCGGAATCGGAGTACAAGGTTTAGCGGATGCTTACATGATGCTACGTATGCCATTTGATGGTGCAGAAGCGAAGCAACTAAACAAAGATATATTTGAGACTATCTATCATGGATCAGTAACTGAATCTAATGCTCTAGCAGCAAAAGAGGGTTCTTATGAGACATTCGAAGGATCACCAGCAAGCCAAGGGATACTTCAGTTTGATATGTGGAACGTAACACCATCAGGAAGATACGATTGGGCTAAGACTAAAGCAGATATTAAGAAAGACGGTATGCGTAACAGTCTATTATTAGCTCCAATGCCGACAGCATCTACATCTCAGATATTGGGTAACAATGAATGTTTTGAGCCATACACTTCCAATATTTACTCTAGACGAACATTGTCAGGAGAATATGTAATCATCAATCGTCACTTACTCAAAGATCTAATAAAATTAGGTGTTTGGAATGATGAGATGAAGCAAAACTTAATTGCAGCGAATGGATCTATCCAAGAGTTAGATTTACCGCAAGACATCAAAGATCTCTACAAAACAGTTTGGGAGATTAGCCAGAAAAATATAATCGATCAATCAGCAGATAGAGGAGCATACATCTGCCAGAGTCAGAGTCTCAATCTATTCGTAGAGAATCCTAACTTTGGTAAATTGAGTTCTATGCACTTTTACGCATGGAAAGCAGGTCTAAAGACAGGAATGTATTACCTAAGATCAAAAGCCGCTGTAGATCCTATTAAATTTACATTAGATAAGCAGCACCAAAGAGTACAAGCGAAAGCTACTGCCGGTGTAACAGATCTGCCAGAAGGTTCTGATCCTATCCCAGAAGAAGTGTATGCGGAAGGTGAAGTGTGTACTATGGAAGACGGATGTCTAAGCTGTGGAGCATAGACTTTCACTGATCTATAAATAATAACAAAAGCCATCTAGTTTTTACTGGATGGCTTTTTAGTTTATAAGTTGATTTATTACCTGTAGATGAAATTACTCAGATGTATTAAAACGTTTGATTACTAATTCGTTAATTTCTGGCAGTAAATTTTTAGTATTTAAAATCTAAATGATTAAAATAAGTGGTCGCTATTAAAGGTGGGGAACACAGATGAAAAGTGTGCCAACCAAAATTTAAATAATAGTTGGCACTAAAATAAATATTGCACATATTTAGGACTTATGTAATAAGTATTAACAAAGGGCTTATTACTTTTTTTTTAAGTATTAGTTATACCATTAAAGGAATAGGTGTTATTCTACTAATAGGTAATTACTTATTTTTTGATATTTTGATCTCTTATTACTTACGCGATTAGGTAAGTCAACCAACCAGTATGGTTGCCACAATATTTATAGGAGTATATTGTTTATTTAATCAGTAATCTATTTTTATATTTCAATTGAAGTGTTGTTCTTTCAATCTCTATTACAATTATAAGTCATAATATCGCTCATAATAATGAGGTGCGTCAATTTTGAGAATGATTCTCATCACTTTCATAGAAGCTAATATTCTTCTTAAAACGTAAATTACGATAAGATGTAAAGTGGAGTTTTTACATTTTTAAAAGGGATAAAGAGCACCACCATCCTCACCACTGCCAGGCCCCAACGTAATTACTCGATCTGCCGCTCCAATCAAAGTTTCATTATGCTCAATAAACATTACCGTATCTCCTAGATCTACTAAAGATTGGAAGACATCAATCAACTGTAGTATATCAAAGTAATGTAATCCTGTACTAGGCTCATCGAAAAGATATAACGTAGCACCTGTCCGACTTCCTATCATACTCGATGCCAATTTGAGACGCTGAGCTTCTCCTCCAGATAAGGTGTTAGCTGCTTGTCCAAGGAGTAGATGTCCTACGCCTACTTGTTGTAAGGTACTTAGCTTTTTTGTTATTGTTTCATCCTCGAAAAAATCGACGGACTCTAACACAGTCATTTGTAATATATCGCCTATAGATCGATCCTTTAGCTTACAATCTAGAATGGAATTATTATATCTCATACCCTTACAGCGGTCACAAGTGAGCCAGATGTCACTCATGAAGTCCATACTTGTTTTTAGTTTGCCATGACCATTGCAAGTTGGGCATTTCCCTTTTTTGCTTAGATATGAAAAATCCGCTTTTTTAAATCCTAAATCTTTGGCTTTATCTGTTTTTGAATATATGGATTTGATGTGATCCATGATGCCAGTAAGGGTTAGGGGAGTGCTCAATCTACTTTGTGCGCTGGCTTCTTGATCTATGAGTAAGACTTTTGTAAATTGACCCATTCCGAATATGGAGGCACAATTCGTCGGTCTACCTTTACTCCATGAGCGATACAATACATCTCTTATCAGACTAGACTTTCCACTACCAGATACACCTTTGATGGCTGTGATCTGTTCAGTGTAAAAAGTTACATCTATTGATTTTAGGTTGTTGGCAGTGGCAGCTTTGACACCAAAGGATTGACCGTCTTTATTTTCTATTCTTGTTTTTGGGTGAGTAAGTAATTGCTCTTCTTGGAACATTTTATAAGTCACAGATTCTTGGGCTTGATGGATATTAGCTACGGTACCTTGATAGATGACTTCGCCACCCAACTTTCCAGCGCCAGGTCCCATCTCTATCAGATAATCTGCATTACGGATGAAAGACGAATCGTGCTCTACAACTATTACTGTATTGCCATTCTTTACAATTTGTTGAAGTAGTTTTGTTAAGACTTTGATTTGCTCAGAATCTAATCCTATTGTAGGTTCGTCTAATACATAGCTAACTCCAAATAATTTTGAGGAGAGTTGACCAGCTAATGTAACTCTCTGTCGTTCTCCGCCTGACAATGTACTTGCAGATCGAGTTATGTTTAAGTATCCCAAGCCTAGATCCACGATGGTCTGTAGCGAATTGATTACAGATGGTAACACTACTTTGCTGATAGCTAATATTACTGGATCTATTTTAGGGGTTTTGTTTTCACTATCTGTTAGTGTAGATTGTATCAATGCTAGACAAGAAGAAATACTCAATTGTGAAAGCTCATGAATATTGCGCCCCAAGAAATTAATATTTAGTAACTCTAACTTTAAACGACTGCCATTACAACTCGGACACTTAACGTTATGGAGTAATTCTTCTACCGATTTGATGTTTTTATTATTTCTTTTTCTCTCATATTCATCATTGATGTAGTGGCATAGTCCAACCCATTTTGCTTTTAGATTTTGTGAGCCACTTCTTGATTTTGTGATGTATTTCCAAGTGACATCATATATGGTGTCTCCAGTTCCATATAGGACTACATCACGTATTTCATCATCTAACTCATTCCATGGTTTATCTATATCATAGTCTTTCTGTTTAGCGACTTCTTTGAGTGTTGCTATGAATTGACCATTGATATCGGCATAGTATCCGATGGCTTTATTACTTGACACAGCACCTTCGAATATGGAATGATCATGTGATACGATTATAGCAGAGGGATCGCATTTTTTTAATGTTCCTATCCCAGCACACACTGTACATGCACCTAAGTGATGGTTGTATGAGAAATGCTGTGCGGTATAGATATGGCTTTCATGTTGAGCGATACGAGAATACAATAGACGAAAAGCATCATACACTCCAGATAATGTTCCTACCGTAGATCTCGCTGAAGGACTTCCGCCTTTTCGATTGATACCAATGGCTGGCCCTAGACCAGAAAACGAAGTAATTCGCGCTTCACTATTTTGCTGTAGAAAACTTCTGTTGTAAGTAGAAAGTGATTCTGTAAATCGCGCATTAGATTCTGCAAATATAGTATCATAAACTAATGACGATTTTCCACTCCCAGAAACACCAGTCACTACAGTCAATTGGTTTTTCGGTATTCGTACATCAATGTTCTTAAGGCCATGAGTAGTAACACCGTTCAATATTATCTCATTAGTGTTATCGGAACATTTAGTATTAATGTTAGGTTGAGTAAGATCATAAGGCTTAGTTGGGTCTCCTAACTCAATATGCCAATCACTCATTTCGATGATGGATTCATCTTGCTCAATGCAGACGATCGTATTTCCTTTTTGCTTTATCCGATCAAATAACATTAACAACGTTTGTATATCATCATAATGCAAACCTATACTAGGTTCTATGATAATGTATATTGTATCTCCAGAATCGCGTTTCTGTAATTGATTCGCAATTTTTATTCGCTGAGCTTCTCCTCCAGAAAGAGTAGTAGAGGATTGTCCAAGTCTCAGGTAGCCGAGTCCAATATCTTGTAGGATCTGGAGACCTACAAGTATTTTATTTTGATCTGAAAAAAAGGTAATCGCTTCATCAATGGATAATTGATAGACATCTGCGATTGACTTTTCTAAATACTTTATCTTAATTGTCTCTTCATTGAATCGATCTCCATTGCAGGTGCCACACACCAATTCAACATTGCCTAAGAAATGCATTCCGATCTGAGTTTTTCCTGCACCTTGACAAGTTTCACATCTACCACCTTTATTATTAAATGAAAATCTTGATTTTGTAAATCCTTGTACTTTAGAATCAGGAATAGACGCATAAAGATCTCTTATATGGTCAGATATTCCGAGGTAGGTTGCAGGATTACTTCTTGGCGTTTTGCCAATAGGTGAATGATCAATAAATATAAGTTGATTAATTGCATCTAGATGAGTGTGGCTTTTGACTTTTATAGTACCTTCTATTTCTTGACCCAAATGCTGCTGTACTGCTTTGAGTAAAGTGCCTTTCACCAAACTAGTTTTTCCTACTCCTGACTTTCCGCTGACTACGTTTAATTTTCCGATTTGAAACTCTACGTCTAGGTGATTGAGGTTGCGCTCGTGGCAACCTATGAGTTGAATAGTCTTAATCGGTTCATTATTCTTTTCGGAATCTAGGCTAGATTTAGTTTTATCATGTCTTGGATTTGCAGTTGACTTTTGGATCGCTCTATATGTTGGACTTAATTTGTTCAGTTCTTCTTTCTGAGAAAATTCTGAATATGAACCATTGAAAACTACTTCACCACCATCAACACCAGCTCCTGGTCCGATCTCTATAATATGCTCTGCACTAGTGATCGTATCTAGGTCATGCTCTACGACGATTACAGTATTACCTTTTTGGACAAGTCGTTTGAAGTGATGAATTAATACTTTGTTTTCTTGTGGATGTAAGCCTATACTTGGCTCATCAAAAACGTATAGTACATCACTCAGCGGCACCAAAATCTGATTAGCTAATCGAATCCTTTGTATCTCACTTGCACGAAGCGTTTTTGCAGATCGACCCAAAGTTAAGTGACCTAATCCTAGCTCTTCTAGTAAGTCTACTTGCGCTTCTATTTTATTAATGATTTCATTAGCTACTGTCTTCCAAGCATACGTTTGTATCCAAGACTTAAGTTCTCTTAGTTTCCAAGTCACCACCTCCGTTAGAGATTTATCATATACCTTCACGGAGCGTGCGAGATCATTAAGTCTTGTACCTTTACAATCTGGACAAGTCACAGCATGCACATACTTCAGAATATTTGCATTGCGATCTCTGCGAAGTATATCTGACATAATGGGTATCATACCTTTATAATGTCCTTCTTCACGTGGTTTCGCTTTGATGCCTGTCCACTTTAGCCGTGATTCCAAGCTGTGCTTTCCAAATGGTACTTTGATCTTGTCACTTCCATGAAGGATTATTTTCTGTTGTGCTGATGTCAGTTCATTCCAAGGTATATCTACATTGAATCCTTCGGCCTCGCATACTTGATTGAGTACATCGATAGTTACCTGTGAGTACATGATATATCTATTGGGTAATGTTGGTGCTAGTGCACCTTCTCGTATCGTTTTTTCTGGATGAGTGATTAGTCGATTGAGATCTATCTGCTCTTCTTTACCGATACCATTACATCTAATACATTTACCTACTACAGAGTTGAAAGAAAACAATGCTCTTGATAGCTCAATATCTTGGTTGGTCTTACCTGTCCGCGCATATAGTAGCCGCAATAGATCATAGAGATCTGACATAGTCCCCACCGTAGATCTTGCATGCATACCTGTGGTGCGTTGTCCAATGGCAATGACTGGACTTAGCCCTTCGAGTACATCGACATCAGGGCGATTGAGCTTGCCCATAAACTGACGTGCAAATGAGGGGAGTGTTTCAAAATATCTACGTTGTCCTTCTTTTGATATAATTTCTGAAACAAGGCTAGATTTACCTGAGCCGGAGACGCCTGTAACCACTATAAATTTATGATGAGGAATACACAACGAGATATTTTTCAGGTTGTTGGTTCTCGCACCTCGTATAACTATCTCTGGGCTCTTCTTAGATGACATTCGGCGAAATTAAGGAAATAAGATTTGTTGAAATTGCTCTAGGTCTGATATATACGCTTTTTCATTAAATGCAAGCGTATTTGTAGTTTACTGCTGTCTTAGTGATAAAATGAACTCAATAATAGCGTAATTCGCAAATCTGAATTATTAAATGACCTTATAAAAGGTAGACAACAATGGAACAACTCACTAACAGGGCTTTGATTAGTCGACTATATAGCTCCGCAATTGAGCAGCTGGAGGATGCACATTATGATGCTCAAAATTGGTCAGAATGGTATCATGCGGTACAAGCCTTATCAGGCGCTGAAAAGATGGTTTTTGTGATTGTAAAAATGAATCAAACCGTAACCAATGGTGGTTTTGCAGAGTTTTATGAGAAATCATTTGGGATATTTGCACCTGAAGTTATATACGTGTTGAACGAGATCAAGGCTACGGCTAGCGCAGAAATCGTATCTAGCTCACTACCAGTAGTTAATCCTAACGGTCTTTTGGATGATGAGTATAAAGAGTTTGTCTTCAATATTCAACTCTCTGATGCACAGAAGACGCAGCTACAATCTCAGGATATACTCTACGACTCATTACAAGACGTTGAGAACCTAGAAGATCTCTTAGGCGATTACTTACAAGTAATGATCAAAGGATAGGCATTAGATTGTCTGTTTAGCCATTTACAGTAGGTAATGTCAAAACAAAGAATGGCTAAGCTTTCACTTTAGATCGCTTTATTCATTGGTTGTCGGAATACACATTACCTTTGTGTCAGAATATAAGGACTATGACAACATTTTCAGATTTAGGACTCAGTGAAGGATATATTAAAGGGCTGAAAGAGCTTAATATTATACATCCTACTGAGATTCAAGTAGCAGTAATACCTACACTATTAGAGACAAGGACAGATTTAATTGGTTTGGCTCAAACAGGCACTGGTAAAACAGCAGCTTTTGGATTACCTATTTTGAATATTATAGATCCAAGTAAAGTAGAGATACAAGGACTAATCATAGCGCCCACAAGAGAGCTGGTTCAGCAGATCAAAAAGCAGCTTTTTAAATTTACAAAATACATTGACGAGAGGATATTTGTCGAAGGGGTTTACGGAGGAGAGAAAATCGAAAAGCAAATCAAGGCTTTGACAAGACCTACGCATATAGTGGTGGCCACGCCAGGTCGATTGATCGATTTGCTCGAGCGTAAAGCACTAGATATAAGTAATGTTAAGACTTTGGTTCTTGATGAAGCGGATGAGATGTTGAGCATGGGCTTTGAGGAGGATATTAGCAAGATCCTAGAATACAATACTTTTAAACGTAAGACATGGTTGTTTTCTGCTACTATGCCTAATGAGGTAAAGCAGATCATTAAGAGCTATATGTCTGCAGATGCAATCAGAGTCGCAGTGAACAAAGATGCACAAGTCAATAAGAATATCTCTCATCATTATATAAATACAACTATAGAGGATAAGCTCTACTTAATCGAAAAAATCCTAAAGAGAAGACAAAAGGAGAGAGGTGTTATATTTTGTAAAACTAAAGCAGGCACTAGGACTTTGACAAGCCAATTGCAAGCTAAAGGGTTTTCGGTAGGAGCATTAGAGGGAGACATGCAACAAAAGGAACGAGATAAGGTAATGCGTGCATTTAAGAATGAGAAACTTCAGTTTTTGGTTTCTACAGATGTGTCCGCTAGAGGGATTGATGTCAATAATCTCACGTTTGTATTACACCATCAGTTACCAGATTTTTTAAACTATTATACACATAGAAGTGGAAGGACAGCAAGAGCAGGTAAAACAGGTGAATCCATTGCTTTGATCATTCCAGGAGAAAAGCAAAAAGTGATAGATGCAGAAAAAGCGTTAGGAATCACATTTAAAGAAATGAAAATGCATTAATGGCTCAGAAGAGTCTAAAAAGTAAATTTAATACACAGAAGTGCAATAGCAGAAATCCTCTATCACTTCATCATAACAGAGTAACAATATGAATAGGTCAGTAGCAACCATACCAGAATCAGTAATAAAAGGAATTGTCAGCGAGATAGCTATGGGCAATACATGTTATATGGATCGATATACGGCGAAAGTTACGACTATCGATAATTCTATAGAAGATGTCGAGTTAAAAGAAGCTCAAGAAAAGACAAAAGCAGAAATTGAGCAAAAAATTGAAAAGTATGTCAAAATAGAAAAACTTACAGAGCATAATCAATTGGTTATTATGAGAGATTTTCTAGAGGTGGTGACAGATAAGTCGGTAAGAAGGGAATTGACAAATGCCTTGAAAAGAAAGAATCCAGTTCGAAACTTTTTGAGCGAAGTAGAAAGCGATATGGGAATGAATCAGCATTGGTCTAATTTTAATGCTACAGAAAGTCAACGATGGGTTACTAATTATCTAGTAGACGAGTATAATTACTAGAATAGCAACACACACACACCTTGTTTCATTATACGTAGATCACTCTATGTGCTTAGTATACTTATAGATATATCTTATCTATCTATCTATCTATCTATCTATCTATCTATTTGATGTTATCTAGATGGCTAGTTATCTGCATGATCTTTTATGTCATTATGTATCCCTATTTATACTTATTATATTGTATTAGTGTATTTTACACTTTATAATAATATTGCATATGATTGAGTCATTATTGACTTTAGTTTCCATTTTTAACATAATATTGAGAGACTCAATTGATGATAGTAAGTCTTAAGAGTATATGATTCCAACCAACCAGTGATATTAAATATTTACCCATTTTGGAAGTTTCAAGATATCACGCTTCCTGTTTTAGTTAAAAAAAATAAATAATATAATGAGAAAAATGATTTTGTGTGCCCTGGCGGTGATTGGTTTTATGAATTTGAGTTTTGGACAGTTCAACGGAAATTCCGAGAGAATATCTGTAAAGACATATGATTCTAAAGGTCTATTAGATAACTATTATCTAAAGGGTAATGAAGCGCTATCATTTGATGTGTCAGCTTTCATCAAGGAGAATGAAGATTTAGAACGTGTAGTGATAAATGGAACAATAAAAACGGCATTATTAACGACGAATATTAAATTTGATTCTGATCAAGAGATGAATCTAGAAGGTGATTATGTATGTGAGAAAGTCACTACAAAGCTTACCCCATTCTTAGGACTATGGGGGACTAATGCAGCTGGCAAGATGAATGGTGTGGATATAAAGCAGATTATACCTGAGACTTCAGCTGATCGTGCTGGGATAGATGAAAGTGAAAATATTGTAGCGTTTGATGGTGAATTGATTGGAAACTTTCTTGAATTGAAGAAAACGGTTCTGTCTAGAGAAATAGGCGATCGAGTAGAAGTAACATTGTTACGTGATTCTGTGGAATATTCTAAATCTGTGATTCTAGGTAGTAGAGGAGTGAAAACTATCCAATATAAGTACTGCGTACAAGAGCCATTAGAAGTAGAAGAAAGGAACCTTAATGTAAGTACTGGAGATGCAACTTTTACTACTTTTCCTAACCCAACTATGTCATTGTCTTATGTGTCATATGTATCCGCATCTATGGACGATGTGATATTTAGTGTGACAGATATCAAAGGTGCTCTATTACACAAGGAATCATTTTCTAACTTTAACGGTAATCTAAAATTTGATTATGATCTAGGTAATCAGATTGCAGGTACGTATATATTTTCGATACAGCAAGGTAAAGAGATGTATAATCGTCAAGTGCAGCTTGTGAAATAGTAAGTCGATAAAAAATATATTTAAAGCGAGAGTCTACATAAGGCTTTCGCTTTTTTTTTGAATGAAAATAACAATCTGAGTAAAGTCAATAATATCTTGGACGCTTTAGTATAATATGCTACCTTTCATTAGCCGCATTTGGCTTAAGTAAAATATAGATAAGCATACATCGCATAATTAATATCAATGGCTACGAATAATTTCGATATACAAGGATTAACAGATCAAGAAGTAATAGTCCAACGAGAAAAGTATGGTAAAAATTCACTAGACTACAAGAAAGAAAATGATGTATTAGATGCACTAAAGGCAATGGTGAAAGAGCCTATGGTGGTTCTATTATTTGTAGCAGCGATCATTTATTTCATTAGTGGCGATATAGGAGATGCTATCTTTCTTGCATCTGCTATAGTACTAGTTTCAATCATATCATTGTATCAAGATTCCAGAAGTCGAAATGCACTGGAAAAACTAAAGAAGCTCTCCCAGCCTCATTGTAAGGTGATTAGAAATGGTGAAGTCATTGAGATTAATAGTGAGGATCTAGTAGTTGGTGATAGTTTGATAGTAGAAGAAGGTACATCCATCACCGCTGATGGTGTCATCATACATTCTAATGACTTTTCGGTGAATGAATCTATATTGACTGGTGAAGCACTTTCAGTATTTAAACACAAAGATCAAGAAGACAATAATATATATAAGGGCACTACGGTAGCAAGTGGTTTAGCCATAGCTACCATTACCCATATAGGCAACGAAACTCAATTGGGTAAGATAGGGAAGAGCCTTGATAGTATAGATGAAGAAAAGACGCCGCTAGAGTTGCAGATTTTTAGTTTTGTAAAGACGATGGTGATTGCTGGTATTGTTGTTTTTCTCACTGTATGGGCCATCAATTATTTTCATACATACGATTTATTAGATAGTTTACTGAAGGCGCTTACATTGGCTATGAGTATTTTGCCAGAAGAAATCCCAGTTGCATTTACCACATTTATGGCACTTGGAGCTTGGCGTCTTATGAAAATGGGTATCGTAGTGAAGCAAATGAAAACTGTAGAAACATTAGGAAGCGCCACTATAATCTGTACCGATAAGACAGGAACGATCACAGAAAATAAAATGAGTTTGGCAAAGGTCTTTACACTGAAGTCGAATAGGATATCTACTCCCAAAGAAGCTAACGCAGACGAACAGTTATTGATAACTACTGCCATGTGGGCGAGTGAACCGATTCCCTTTGACGCGATGGAGGTATCACTGCATGAAGCATATGAAGATGTCATAGATTATGATGACCGTCTCAACTATAAATTGATTCATGAATATCCATTAGGAGGCAAACCTCCTATGATGACTCATATCTTTGAAAATAAAATGGGTGAAAGAATCATAGCTGCCAAAGGTGCCCCAGAAGCGATTATTGCAGTGAGCAATTTGACAGACATACAGAAGGACAAAATAAATAAAGCTATTCAGTCTATTACTAGTGAAGGATATAGAGTATTGGCTGTGGGCCGATCTTATTTTATTGGAAATGATTTTCCCAAAACTCAGCAAGATTTTAAGTTTGATTTTCAAGGAATTATAGCGTTTTATGATCCTCCCAAAAAGAACATCAATAAAGTATTTGAAGATTTTTATAAAGCTGGAATTGCAGTAAAAATTATTACTGGAGATAATGCAGCGACTACGACAGCTATTGCAGAGCAAGTAGCATTCAGAGGATTCGAAAAAAGTATTACTGGAGATGAATTGATGAGGCTTTCTGATAAAGAACTGAAAGAAAATGTAATGGAGACAAATATATTTACACGGATGTTTCCTGAAGCAAAGTTGAGAATTATCAATGCATTAAAGGCAAATAATCAAATCGTAGCTATGACTGGAGATGGTGTGAATGATGGTCCTGCGTTGAAAGCTGCGCACATAGGAATAGCTATGGGGAAGAAGGGAACAGAAATAGCAAAGCAAGCCGCTTCACTTATATTAGTCGAAGATGATTTATCGAAGATGGTTGATGCCATTGCCATGGGTAGAAAGATTTATACCAACTTAAAGAAAGCGATTCAATACATCATTTCTATTCACATTCCTATTATACTAACTGTATTTATTCCACTCGCTTTAGGATGGATTTATCCAAATATTCTTTCTCCAGTTCATGTAATATTCTTAGAGTTAGTTATGGGACCTACATGTTCTATTATTTTTGAGAACGAACCCATGGAAAAAAATACCATGTCTGAAAAGCCAAGACCATTTACTAATACATTTTTCAATAGGAAAGAATTAACTACAAGTATTATTCAAGGTTTGGTCATTACACTTGGCACATTAGTTACTTACCAATACTCAGTTCTCATGTTTGGTGATGAGGCATTGACTAGAACGATGGTGTTCGCAGTATTGATTACCGCAAATATATTTTTGACTTTAGTAAATCGATCTTTCTACTATTCTATATTTACTACGCTACGATATAAAAATAATCTTGTTGGTTTAATGATTTTTATCACAATAGTGATTACGGCATTATTGATATTTGTTCCTACACTCGCTAACTTTTTTGAATTCAAAGCACTTGATTTTTATCAACTCTCGTTCTGTATAGGTATAGGATTTATATCAGTAATATGGTATGAATTAGTAAAGCTGAACACCAGAAGAAGTAATGCTTCTTGATCATGTTAAAAGAAAGAAGATTGTTAATCGATTGATTTGTTTACAGGTTTTAACCCATTAGCCTAGCGACTAGATCAACCACACCAGTACTAGCGACCTCTTCGATTATTTTTAGATTTTCACGTTGTTTAAGTTCATAAGATATGTGTGGCTTAGGATCGATATAGTAAATTTCACATTCATCTGGCACGAAATCAATCAAGCTTGCTGCAGGATATACTTGCATGCTAGTACCTATAATGATGGCTATATCTGCATCTCGCATTTCATCTACTGCCATATCGAGCATAGGCACCGCTTCACCAAACCATACGATATGTGGTCTTAACTGATAGCCTGCATCAGATAAGTCACCAGTATGAAGGTCCTTTGTCCATAACTTGACATCATTAGGGTATTGAGTGCAACGTACCTTATTAAGCTCTCCGTGTAAGTGAATGACTTGGGTAGATTGAGCTCTTTCATGTAGGTTGTCTACATTTTGAGTAACTATGACTACATCATGTTTTTTCTCTAGCTTTTTGATGGCAAGGTGCGCAGCATTAGGAGTCACCTCTTTGAGTTGTCTGCGACGATCATTATAGAATTTAAGCACAAGATCTTGATTTTTGCTCCAGCCTTGTGGCGTAGCGACCGCCATGACATCATGTCCTTCCCAGAGACCATCTGCATCGCGAAATGTCGATATCCCACTTTCTGCGGAGACTCCTGCTCCTGTTAAAACTACTATTTTCATGAATTAACTATTTGGGTTTATAAATCGTTATATGAATATATGAAAGTGGTGTGAGATAGACTTACTTAGATCGCTATAAATCTCTGCTTCATTCGTTATATTAATCATTTGAAATTACGTATATTTAAAAAACCAATATATAATAGATGACCAGTACAAGTAACATATCCTACCTGTTTGAAGATTTGAATATTCTAGATTTGTCGAGTGTATTAGCTGGACCTCAGGTGGGATCATTTTTTGCTGAATTGGGGGCTAAAGTGATCAAAGTAGAAAATAAGAATTCTAAAGGTGATCCTACAAGACAATGGAAGTTAGAAGCGGAAAAGGGTAGTAACACTATCAGTAGTTATTACGCTTCTGCTAATTATCATAAAGACTCTTTGTTATTGGATCTTAAGGATCAGTCGGATTATAAAGTATTAAAAGATCTTGCAGTCCAGGCGGACATTATCATATCTAATTATCAGCCAGTAGTATCAAGAAAACTAAAAGTAGATTACGCAACATTGTCTAAGGATAATGAAAAGGTTATCTATGCGCAATTGCATGCGTATGCAGCAGAGGATCCACGTCCTGGATATGATCTAGTCATGCAAGCCGAAACAGGCTTCATGTCTATGAATGGTCAACCCAATGGTGCTCCAGTCAAGATGCCGGTAGCGATGATAGACCTTATGGCAGCACATCAGCTTAAGGAAGCGGTACTCATTGCTCTGATTAAAAGAGAGCGTGATGCAGCAGGATCACTAGTAGAAGTGTCTTTATATCAGTCGGCAATAGCTTCGTTGGCAAATCAAGCTAGTAATTATCTGATGGCAGGGCATATACCTAAGAAGTTAGGCAGCTTGCATCCAAATATTGCTCCATATGGCGATGCATTCGCCAGTAAGGACAACATTCAATTTATATTGGCAGTAGGAAGTGATGACCAATTTCATAAACTAGGGGAAACCCTGAGTAGTGAGCGGTTATTATCATCTACTTTCGATTCTAATAGTGATCGTCTCTCTAATAGAGCTCAGATGAATGAGATACTTCAATTTGAGTTCGTGCGTAGAACCTTTGATGAGACAGAAGAACTACTTAATTCCCAAAAAATCCCTTACTGTCGGGTGTATACGCTAGACAGAGTATTTACCGAAAAACTAGCAAAAGACATGATTTTAGATCATGCAATAGAGGGAGATGCTGTAAAAAGTGTCTCTCAAGTAGCATTTACCATTAACTGATATAATAAGTGGTGACTACAGTAGTCGCTATTAATTATTAGTACAGTTTTTGCTTAGATAATAGTGATAATCAACATGTTATGGGCTTTGTTCGTAAATTGTTGTAAACCATATTTATACGTATTATTGATTTATTTAATACATTAAAACCAATCTGTTTTGAGAAGAAATATACTCTACAGTCTGTTGTGTATTGGGATTTTTTTTGGAATTAATATTTCCGCGAAAGCTCAAGATCTACACTACTCTCAATTCTACAATTCACCGTTGAATGTCAATCCTGCTTTGACAGGAGTTTTCAATGGAGATCATCGCTTCGTTGGAAGTCTGAGAGATCAATGGAGATTTGTACCCGTACCATGGTTTACATTCAGCGGTGCTTACGATCAGAAATTGCATATCGGTGTCACCGAGAAGAGCTTCTGGAGTGCAGGCGCTAACTTCAACTACGATAGTCAAGGGGATAGCCGAATCAATTTGGCGACACTCAATGTCACAGGTAGTTATAATCGTATTCTCAATCCTAGTAATGTAATTACCGGTGGTTTGCTACTTGGTTACTCCACGAGAGGATTCTCAGAGACTGACCTTACATGGGATAAGCAGTGGAATGGAGATACATTCGATGCTACAGATCCTTCAGGTGAGGCATTTGACGCCACGAGAGTGAGTTTCTTAGAGACTGCTGCAGGTGTTAATTATAGATGGCAAAAGTCCAATAGAACAAAAGTGGACGTAGGCCTAGGCGTATTTCACTTGATAGAACCATCTGTATCTTATTATGATGGAGATACAGAAAAACTACCTAGAAGATATAATGTGATGGGACTGGGTAACATTCAGTTATTAGATGCTATAGATCTGCAGATGCACGGTCTCTACCAAAAACAAGAAGAGTACAGCGAATTGGTGATTGGAGCATTAGGTAAGTTCTACCTCAATCAGAAGAGAGGAAAAGAAACACAAATACATTTAGGGTTTGGATATCGAACATCAGGTAGTCTTATACCTACGTTTGCTATTGATTATAGAGGCGTATACGTATCCTTTAGTTACGATGCGGATGTTACCAATTTCAACGATTTAGCAGAGAGTAGTAGAGGTGGACCGGAGTTTCACGTTAGATATATCATCAAGCACGTAAAGCAGATGAAGAAATTTAAAGTTTGTCCAATTTACTAATCCACTAGAACCGATAAAGACATGAGAAAGATATATATATTCTTATTCCTTAGTATCAGCTTGACCGCTTTCGGACAGTCTAAGAAGGCTTTTCTAGAGGCAGCGACTAAAGCTGAGCTAAATGATAATTACTTCGCAGCCTTGTCATACTATGATGAAGCGCTGGAGTTTGACGATGCAGACGAAGAGGTGCTCTATAAGTCAGCTACGGCAGCTAGACAATGGGAGGCGCTTACTATGGCGGAAAAGAAGTATTCTAAACTGATAGATACTTTAAACTCACAGACATACTCAGATGCAAGGTTTTACCTAGCCCAAGTAAGACAAAAGCTTGGTAAATATGATGAAGCCAAAATGGATTACGAGTTGTACTTATCTGAGTACAAAGATGATGATGAGAAACTGACTGCTATTGCCAATATGGAGTTGAAAGCGCTAGAGTGGGCATCAAATCAAGAAGCCAATGCCGATGAAGGATTTCAAATAGAAATACTTGGCGGTGATGTGAATAGTCCATATTCTGATTTTGGAGCGATCAAGGTAGATGAGGATCTGTATTACTCATCACTTAGGTATGAAGAGACAGACCCTGAAGAGAAGCCATCTAAACTAATATCCAAGATTCTAAAATCTGAAGATGGTGCGAGTGGAGAAATGATTGACGATGACATTAATTTAGATCAGAAGCCTGTGGCACATACAGCCTTTAATCTAGATCATTCTAGGATGTACTACACATTATGTGAGTACAAGACAGATGCTGCATTACGATGTGATATCTACTTCAGAGAGCTGAATCCAGATGGCACGATGAGTAAAGCCATGTCGATTGGGACTGAGATTAATGATACGAGTCATACATCGACACAACCCAATATTGCTACTGATCCAAAAACAGGAGAAGAAACTATATACTTCACTTCTGATAGAGAAGGAGGAAAAGGAAACTTAGATATATGGTATGCTAAGGTGAATAGCGATGGTACGGTTGGCACACCTACTAATGCAGGAAGTATCAATACTACACAAAACGATATAACACCATTCTATCATAATAATTCTGGAATATTATACTTCTCATCTAGAGGGTATATGACTTTAGGAGGCTATGATATATTCAGTACTCAGATGAGTCCAACTGGATTTGCTACAGCTGAGAACGTAGGTATGCCTGCTAACAGTAGTTATGATGATGTATACTTTACACTTAATGGTGATGAAGATGAAGCGTACTTCTCATCTAATAGACTAGGCTCGCAATATGTCGACACAGAAAAAGAGGCATGTTGTTTTGATATATATCGAGCGGATATTATGAATGTGGATCTATTTCTTAATGGGTTGACATTTGATAAGTTAACTTCGAGAGAATTGGCAGGAGCCACAGTAACGGTCATCGATGCTATAACTGGTGAAGAAGTCGGTGTTATAGTTAATGAGGAAGGAAACGATCACATCATTGCCCTTAGAAAGAATAAGGAGTATATAGTAATAGCAAATAAGGATAAATACTATCCGGATACGATTCAGTTAAGTACGAAAGGAATTACAGAATCCGATACAATCATCAGAAAGCTATACTTGGATTCAGATTATTTTGCTTTAGACATCAATACGTTTGATACTAAAACTAGAGAAGCATTGAATGGTGCAACAGTAACTCTTATGGATATAACAGATCCGAATAATCCTAATGTGATTCAAGTAAACCCATTGAATAACGATTTTCACTTTTTGTTAGATCCTAATAAGAAATATAAAATCATCGCCTCTAGACCAGAATACATAGATGAGACATTATACATCAGTACAATGCCCGGAGCTAACGATGGTCGTATCATTAAGAAAGATGTATTCTTACTCAAGCCAGAGTTAGATTCTTATCTGCCGCTGTCGTTATATTTTGATAATGATGAGCCAGACAAAAACAGTAGATCTAGTCTAACGGATAAGGTGTACTCTGATCTACATAGAAATTATATGGCAAGAAAGTCCGTGTTTACATCTGAATTTAGAAACGGATCTTCTGAAGGAGATAGAGGTAACGCAGAAGGTGATGTAGAATCATTCTTTGCTGGAGAAGTAGAGTCAGGATATAGTAAGTTGCAAACTATGCTGGGTGTATTAATCAAAGAATTACAACTTGGTCAACGCATACAAATATCGATAAGAGGGTATGCTTCTCCAAGATTTGAAACTAAATACAATTTAGTACTAGGGCAAAGAAGGGTAGCAAGTGTCAAGAATGAAATGCTCAATTATCAAGGAGGAGTACTGAGACCATTTGTCAATAGTGGACAACTCAAGGTAATAGATGTTTCATTTGGTGAAGAATTAGCACCGAGTAATATCAATGATAATTTAAGAAATGAAAAATTATCAATTTATAGTCCTGAAGCAAGCAAAGAGCGTAGGGTAGAAATAATCTCAGTGACTAAAAACTAATAGGAGCTATGAACAAGATAAATTCGAATATAATGAATAAGATAAATCATAGTAGCGTGCAAAAGAGTGTTATGAAATGGCTACTCATGGGAATAATGTTTTTATTCCTTAGCTACGATATGTCAGCCACTCACATAGTTGGGGGAGACTTTACCTATACAAGATTAGAAGATGGTAGATTTGAAATCAAGCTTACTGTTCGTCGAGATTGTTTTAATGGTGAAGAAGAGTTCGATACCTTAGCCAATGTATTTTTATACAATGAATACGGAGATAAGTTTTCTTACACGACTCTAGACGGTTGGTCCGATGGTCGATACTCTATTCCTTTTATGGGATCCGATACGATTAATGAAGTGTTGATCAGTGATTGTGGATTTGAAGGTGCACAAGTATGTGTGCATGAAGCTAATTATATTGATACCATTTCATTGCCAGACAATCAAGGCTTTGGTTTTATTTTGGCCTACGAAAGATGTTGTAGAAACACTTCTCTGAACAATATTGTAGACCCACTAGAAACGGGTACGACAGAGTATATCGAGATTCCATTACTAGCATTTACAGAAGGTAATAGTTCACCAAGATTTAACTCTTGGCCTGACCTATATATATGTGCAAACGAACAATTAATATTTGATCATGGTGCGACAGATCCAGATGGGGATGAACTAAGATATAAGCTATGTCTTCCTAGTACAGGAGCAACGAAAGATGTTCCCCTGGCTTTACAACATATCGAAGGTTTTCCGCCAGCACCAGTGGACTATATTTTTCCTTATAGTCTAGGTGATATGATGGGTGGTGTCCCTCTAGAGATAGATGAAATGACTGGAGAACTCACCGCTATACCTAATCAAAATGGTCAATACTTAATAGGTGTATGTGTAGAAGAGTGGAGAGATGGTGTAAAGATTGGCGAAGTACGTAGAGATTTTGAATATAATGTACGTACATGTGCGGAGGCACCAATGGCTTCGTTTGATGCGCCTACTTCACAATGTGATGGCAACTTAGAAGTATCATTTACTAACGGGTCAAGTGATGCATTACTGTACCAATGGAACTTTAATTTTCCAAGTACAGATCCTGCATTTATTACTACTGAAGAGAACCCTACGTTCACTTTTCCTGCAGAAGGAACATATACTGTACAGCTGCAATCTTTTAGAGGAACGGATGAATGTGTAGATGAATTTTTTCAAGACATCACTGTAATTACTGCGGAAATAGATGCTGACTTTAAAGTGGCTATTGGAGAATGTATGGATGATAATAATATTACATTATCATTGAGTAATACAAGCTCCGATAACTCCGCCGGATATGATATAGAAGGAGCTGAATGGACCGTCAACCAAGGAGGGGATATTCAAACGGCTTCAGGACTTAATTCTAGTGTAGATGTAGATCTATCTGGTGCTGATCCTATTATCACTTTGGTAGTTACTTCTACAAGTGGATGTACTGCTGAGATTACCAAGACGATAACTTTAAATAATTTAGTTGCGATTGGAGACTTTAGCTTTACTGCTAATGGTTGTCCTACTTCTGAGACATTACAGTTTACACTCACGGATCTATCCTCTGGGCTTAATCCAGATTATACCCCTACATCTTGGGATTGGACAATCGTATCTAGTGAGGGGACTAATACGTTCACTGGACCCACAGTAACTAATGAACTAGATCCATTTCAAAATATAACGGTAACACTAGTAGTGGCTTTTGATAATAACTGTACAGCTACAATTACTAAGGATATCAATTTGGAAGATAGCCTTCCAGTTTCAGATTTTGAAGTGAATCTGATAGGATGTCTAGATAATGGTCTAGCATCATTTACAGTTTCAGATATTTCTAATATGATACCAGACAATCCATCTAATCCTACGAATTGGGATTGGACGATTACTTTGGCGGATGGTACTATTATATCTTCTGATTTACAAGTAGTAGCTTTAGACGTAGTTCCTAATCAAGTGATCAGCGTTGATCTTATGGTGAATTTTGAAAACGGTTGTGTAGCTGCAGTTTCTAAAGATGTAAACTTAGCTGACTTATTGCCAACAGCCAATTACAATCTTACACCAGAGACATGTCCTGATGATGGTACAGTAGATGTTACGATTACAGATGCCTCAACTAATGCTAGTGGCGTATCGCCTGTAACTATAGACTGGGCTATAGGGCCTATATCCAATATTCAAAATTTTGTAGGTTCTCCTGTAGAGATTAATCTACCAAAAGATTCTGTAATATTTATTTCACAAATCGTATCATTTAGTAATGGATGTATCGACACGCTTACTGAGCAAATCGTACCTGGACCATTTGCAGTTCTTAATTTTAATGGTGATCCGATACTAGCTTGTGGTGGTGACGAAGTAGCTATTTTAATTAATCCCAATCCTGACTTTACGTATACTTTTGATCCAGAGACAGGACTTGATTTTACTAATGGTGCTCACGATCCTATTTTTGTAGGTACAGAGAATATGACATATAATGTTACAGTCACTGATGGTCTTTGTACTGTAGAAGGGACAGTAGATGTCAATGTTGAAGAAGGTATAGAACTTACAGTTGAAGGAGAAGAATTCTCATGTGATGGCGAGGTAAATCTTACGGTTTCGGGTGGTGTAGGTGCAGGAGATTATGAGTGGTCATTAGCAAGTGATCCTAATACTGTCATATTTATAGGAGATAATTTGGTAACCACATTTGATGGAAGCTCAGAGACATACATCGTGATTTTTACGGCAGAAGGATGTCCTGGTACTGCAGAACCATTTACAGTCAGCCAATTAGCAATTGATATAGAACTGATAGAGCCATTCCAGATATGTGCAGGAGATTCTATACAATTTGTAGTGTTGAATAATGATCCAAATCAAACGCTCGTTTTTGAATGGGAAGAAAATATCCATATCACAGGAGGTAACGATACTGACATGCCAATAATCGAAGTTGGAGAAAATGAAACTGATCCATTTGAACTGCCATTTACAGTGACGAATCAATTGGGTTGTTCACTGATGGATACACTTAATGTAGTCATTGCAGATATGCCTATACTTACTTTTAATAGTACATTGACTGAGTGTGGTGCACTTGAGGTTTGTTTTGATATTCCAGTTCAATTCTTTGGATTTCCATTATGGGATTTTGGAGATTTGACTACCAATGATGATACATCACTTGATATGGCACCTTGTTATACTTACCCAGATTTTGGTACGTATACAGTCACATTGAGTAATATTTCTGGAATCTGTCAAGCAGAGCCAGTAACAATGGAAATAGTGATTAATCCACAAATAGTAATAACTGAAATATCAGATGTAACAGTTTGTGCAGGAGATGAAGTGACATTGACAGCGGATACAAACTTAGAGGCAGATGCTTATACTTCAGTTTGGTGTAATGCGGCTGGTGATACACTCTTTATAGGAAGCGAATATGTATTTGTACCTACAGAAGATATAGATGTGATGCTCAAAGTATCAGATGTCAATGATTGTAATGATTCGCAAACCATCTCTGTCGAAGTATTTGACTTTGATCTTGATGTATCTTTTCCAGATGTATTCTGTGGAGGTGCTGAAGTGCCAGTTACAGTAACTAATAATAGTGATGGAGATTTGACTTACTTATGGGGACCTGAAGATTGTGTGATTTCTGGTGGCGATACAGCTAATCCAGTATTGACTGCTTCTGGAGATAATAAGCAATTTACAGTAACAGTAACTAACAATGAGACTGGCTGTACGATGGACTTTAGTTACGATATTCCAGTGACGCAATTTGATATAGATATAGAAGCAACTCCAGATACGACTATCAATGAAGGAGAAGAAGTAGACATCAGTGTAATAGGAAGCGAAGAGGGAGATACATACGTATGGAGTAACGGCAATATGGATGAGACTCAGACTGTAATGCCATTAGATACTACGATTTATACGGTGACGGTGACAGACGAAAACGGATGTACAGATACAGCAGAGATTACGATCAATGTACGTAAGCCAGAATGTGACGAGACAGATGTATACTTACCTAATGCATTTTCACCTAATGCGGATGGAATCAACGATGTACTGTTCGTTAGATCTAACTTTATAGAAAGTATGGAGCTAATCATCTACGATAGGTGGGGAGAAGAAGTATTCCGTACTACGGATCAGTCTATCGGTTGGGATGGTACTTATGGCGGAGAAAAACTAGCACCAGATGCATATGCTTATATACTTGATGTAATATGTATCAATGCTGTAGAATACACAAGAAAAGGTAACGTATCTATCATTAGATAGACTAAAGAAATACAAGATGTTATAGCACGAATAATTAGATGTCAGTTAGTGCTTTTTGTTAACTGATATAATGCCCTAGAATTGATTTTTAAATAGGCACTGTCGTTAGATGGTGCCTGTTTTTTGAGTAAAGGAGCAATGTAATTTAGTTAAGTGTTGGACTCTCTGTTTTCGCAACTTAAGTCGCGCTTTAAGTCTTTGAAGTGAATTAGGAACTCTATATGGAGATTGGAATTGTAACTATAATTTTTCATCATATGGAGATAATCAAAAAAATCAATTATATCGTCATCTCTAATGAATTGATTACTTTTTTAAAAAATGGAAAGGCTGAAATATACAATGATAAAATACCAGAACATCTAAGCATTAGATAGTCTTGAAGTATTGAATCGACGAAAGCAGGGATACCTTCTTTGCTAGAAGATTTTTTCAATCTGGAGAATACTTGGAATTTGTTAATGCAAATTCACCTTTAAGAGAATAAGTAATAGACAGTTTTTGGAATGATTTCTTTAGATTGTCTACAGCGTGGACTAGTTACATTGAAGAAGACGATAGAACCGTAATAGGTACACAAATAGAGGAGTACAGTCGACTGTAATTAAAGATTTAATTAGTCTTAGTCTTACGCCTCTTTCCCAGAATTCAAGTACTCACTCATTTCTTTATTCACGGTACTTGCGATTACGTCGATATGAGTTTTTCCAGCTGTTTCGATTTGGATCGTTTTACCATCCATTTTCGTGATTTTACCCACGATACCACTTCCTGTAGCTACTAAGTCTCCTTTTTTAAGGTCCTCCATAAATGCTTTTTGCTCTTTTGCTTTCTTTTGTTGCGGTCTGATCATCAAGAAGTAGATTACAGCAGTGATGAATATAAGAGGCACCCATTGGGCTAAAAAGTTAGAATTTACTTGAAGTATAGTAGCGTATAACATAATTGTTAGTCTTTATTTTCATTGATTGAAGACGCAAATATATAACTTGCAGACTAGATGATGAACTCTAAAGCAAATAGAATATATCTAATCGGAATGATGGCTTCTGGAAAGTCCACTATTGGTAAGGTATTAGCCGAAGCATTAGGGTATACATTTGTAGATATGGATGCAGAAATAGAAGCGAAACGAGGGAAATCGATATCTCAGATATTTGCGACTGAAGGCGAATCATATTTCAGAGAGTTAGAAAGCCAATTGCTTCAAGAGCTTTCTTCTATAAAGAATGTAGTCATCTCGACCGGTGGAGGAGCTCCTGTACATCATCAAGGAATAGACATCATGTTGGATACAGGAAGGGTAGTATGGCTCAAAGTGTCAAGGGATGAGATCTATACGAGATTACAGAATGATAATACACGACCTTTAGCCAAGCAACTCAGTAAGTATCAACTCTCTAAGCTGATGAGTTCTCGTAAACTTATTTATAAACAGGCTGAGATTAGAGTCTGGAATAGAGGAAAGATGGAAGATGTAGTAAATAGAATTCAATCGAAGGTAAGAGTATAGCTATACGTCTTCATTGTTTCATTACTTAAGTATTATACAGTGAAAAAACTATAGTTAAACAGCAATGCAAAAGACTTGTTATTTCATCTATCGTTCTACGGCACGTCTCAACGCCTCCTTAGGATAAATCAACTTACCCGTCAATCTCGTGTCTCCAGTAGGCATTCCAGTGTCTCGTAATATGGTATAGGCTTGATCTACGGTCAGTCTAGGTTGTACACTTCTCAATACAGCTATCAATCCAGCTACGTGTGGTGTAGCCATGCTAGTCCCATTATACGTTTCGTATCGATTACCAGGAAAAGCAGATAAAATATTTGTTCCTGGAGCGGCTACAGCTTTTTCTATATTCTGTACTGTATTGGAGAATGCAGCTCTATTAAGATTTTCGTCTATCGCCGATACCGTAATACTTCCACTACTGTTAGCTGGAGAGTATGAGTCTGCATCACTATTGCTATTGCCTGCCGCTACTACTACGATGGCTCCATTGTCATTAGCATAGTCGACCGCTTGATCGTACAAACCTCTAGAGCCAAAAAGAGATAAACCACCTAGACTCATGGATATAACATCTGCACCTTGATCTACGGCAGTAATCATACCTTCGAGTATAGTCTTACGAGATCCAAATCCGTTATCTCCTAATACAGATATACTAGTCACAGTAGCCCATTGCGCAGAAGGTATGACCGAACTTATTCCTTTGCCATTGTTATTGCTTGCTGCAGCTACACCTGCGCAATGAGTACCATGCCCCTTGATATCACTATCATATCTTGATGCTAAGCTACGGTATACACCATTCATTTCTTCGTGAGCGCTGTCTATACCGCTATCAAGGATGAATAGTCTTGCGGTCTTCCTTGGTTTTATATTGTTGTGGGCGATATAGGTTAGCATCTCGTCATACTTGATCGCATCAAGATTCCATTGTCTATTACGCATTGGATCATTGGTTAGATAATTCCCTTTTCTTTGCGGCGCAGCCTCACCTATGGTAAGAGTAGATTTGTATATCGTATTCCAAATGAGTTCTCTTACACTGTGTTCTTGCTCTATAGCAGTATAGAGGCTTTTAATTTCTGACAATCTATCGTCGGCTATATCTATAGTATAATAGTCATCTAAATCAGTTGTGTTATAATGATCAGGTGTGAATGTAGGTACTAAGTGTACATCGTATTTGCTTTCCAATAATGCAATCTCTCTTTCACTATTAGCGTCAAGCCTCAGAATAATCTCACCAGTTGGGTCAACATCTATTGTTTTCGAATTGATCAATGTTTGATTGATCGCTTTATTTCCTAGTATAAGTCCAGCACCAAGTAAGGCAAGGCGCATTACAGGATTCTTAATCATAGAAAATAAAGCAGAGTAGCAACCTAATAATAGCATACTCACTGCCATGAGGCCGAGTTTATCTTCCATTGAACTTGTGCCAGCGTATACTTGGATTAAGAAAATCACCATCATAGCTGCAGTTCCAAATCCAAGAAGATTGCTGATGCCTCGTTTCTCTTGTAGACTGATCCACAATGCGAAGAGTACAAATATGCTTAGATATACAATCGTCATAATGTCGTAATATTAAGAGCTTCACTAAAGTTATAACTCAAATTAAAAACATATTACAATATTCGTTCATTATACACAGAGTATCCGATTCTTTAGACTAACGGTCATATATTTGGGATAACTAATCGCAGTGCATTGTTATCTGACTCATTTGTACGACAGAATAGGTATTAAGACTACGATAGCCAGTGATAATTTTTATTTTTGCAGACATATAATTTAAAGTAAATTAACAATGACACAAGAAATACATAACTGTATCATCATAGGATCTGGTCCTGCAGGATATACAGCTGCTATATACGCTGCTAGAGCAAGTATGAAACCATTACTTTTTACTGGTAAAGAGCCAGGTGGACAACTAATGATTACTAATGATGTAGAAAATTATCCAGGATATCCTGATGGAATTATGGGACCTGAGATGATGGCCGATTTCCGTAAGCAAGCAGAAAGGTTTGGTACTGATATCAAGATGGAGATGATCGATAAGGTTTCATTTGATGGTGATGTACATACTGTAGTATCAGAGACTGGAGTGGAGTATAAGGCACACTCAGTGATCATCAGTACAGGAGCCAGCGCTAAGTGGTTAGGACTAGAGTCTGAGACTAGACTAATGAACCAAGGTGTATCTGCTTGTGCAGTATGTGATGGCTTTTTCTTTAGAGGAAAAGACGTGATTGTAGTAGGAGGTGGAGATACTGCCGCTGAAGAAGCTACTTTCCTTACTAAGATGTGTAGCCATGTACACTTGCTAGTTCGTAGAGATGAGATGAGAGCAAGTAAGATTATGCAAGAAAGAGTCTTAAATAATGATAAGCTTACTGTACATTGGAATACATCTACCTTGGAGGTATTAGGTGAGACAGAAGTCGAAGGAGCGAGAGTGAAAAATAGTGTTACGGGTGAAGAGTCTACCATTGCATCCAGTGCATTTTTCGTAGCGATTGGTCACAAGCCTAACACGGATATGTTTAAAAATTATCTAAAAATGGATGATCATGGATATCTAATTACTCACCCAGATAGTACTCACACAGACATTGGAGGTGTATATGTATGTGGTGATGCTCAAGATAGTAAGTATCGTCAAGCTGTAACTGCAGCAGGTACAGGATGTATGGCAGCACTGGATGCGGAGAGATACCTTACAGAAAAAGGAATAATATAGAGCGCGGCTTTTTCCATCGAAGATGGGAAAAACGCGCGGATCGCGTATTGCGAAAGCGATTCGGTAAGAAACGCGTGCAATATGCAAGATTAGTTGAGATTTGATTTAGATCGCGTATTGCGAAAGTGATTCAGTAAGAAACGCGTGCAATATGCAAGATTAGTTGAGAATTGATTTAGATCGCGTATTGCGAAAGCGATTCGGTAAGAAACGCGTGCAATATGCAAGATTAGTTGAGAATTGATTTAGATCGCGTATTGCGAAAGTGATTCAGTAAGAAACGCGTGCAATATGCAAGATTAGTTGAGAATTGATTTAGATCGCGTATTGCGAAAGTGATTCAGTATGAAACGCATGCAATATGCAAGATTAGTTGAGAATTGTGACTGTTGATATATTACAGCTCACATAGTGTACGATATACAATAAGCAGTATATTTGTCAGATCATATTTTTTGATGAATTTGAAATCAAGTGATCGGAGATACATTCTGTAGAAGAGGCCTAGATGGCGAATGTTGGATCAAAAACAATAATTAAAATATTTAGTACCTAAATAAAGACTTATGTCAAACAAGAAATTTAGAGCAGGAGTATTACATGGAGATGAAGTAACTGAGCTACT
>CALKJD010000065.1 GCA_937995755.1 uncultured Saprospiraceae bacterium
GTAAACACTTGACTAATTTCCTTTGATTTTATAGAGGATTATTCCGCAAGACTCTTTCTTTCTGTCTTTGGCAAACCAAAATTCTTTAGCCTTTCTGATGGCCAGTGATATTAAACTTTGCTTCTTGATTGTACTCAAGTCGTCGTTATATTCTGCTGACTTCACACTACCAGTGCGGCCTACGCATATATTAACAGCTACTACACCATCTTCCTCGGCCAAGATCAAAATATTTGGTTGATCTAGAATCTTACGACTGCCTAAGCCTTCACCATAGATCACTAGAGTGAGGTCTTCATCGATTTCTATGATTGCCTCCTCATTAGGGTCGCTATCTGGCTTTGATTCAGAAACTTCTTCTTCCTTATCGCCAAGACTGAGTATTTCCTCATCATCTTCATCCATGACTTCGTCATCTACTACCTGCTCATCTATCACTTCATCTTCGTCCACTTCATCTCTATCGTCATTAGTGATTACTTCCTCTTTGTCACCTAAGGATATCACTTCATCGTCATCTAGCATATCTTCATCACCATCATCCTCACGAGTGGGTGTGTCTTTATCACGCTGTCCGCCAGTCTCCATGGTAGGTATATGTTTGTTAGGCTTAGTTACGCCACAGCTCTTGAGTAGCTTACGCTCTGCTTTAGTATCACCTAATGCGGCAGCTCTTTCCCAGCTTTCACAAGCTTTCAATCGTTCATCGTTGTCATTGGCAATATCTCCTTGCAGGTTCCATAGCGTACGGTTTTTAGGATCTACTAGTAACGCAGTCTCTAAAGTGTTCATAGCTAGCTCCATATTGTCCATTTTATAATGGGTCAATGCGATCCAGCCTACTACATCTTTCGTGATTCCACGTTCTTCTATAGATCTATTAAAATCTTTCATAGCGCCTTTGTATGCCGCTAATCCAAACTTAGAGGCACCTCTCAGCACCAATGCATCTTCGTGCTTAGGATTTTCTTTGATCACTTTATTGAATGCATTGACTGCATCTTCGTGGCGATCTGTATCATATAGATACTTGGCTTTCATGTAGAGAAACTCTACTTCCTCTTCTACATTTTGAGCGAATAAGCTCATGCTGAAAAATAGTCCAGCTAGCAGAATATATAATTTGGTGTATTTCATAGGATTTGTAATGTTAGTACTTTAGTAATTGCATGTGTATAATAATAAGACGTAATTAATCGATCTCATATAGTTAACAAACGCTTAAAACTGGCTCAAAGGTACGTTTAATGTGACTTTGAGTTATCACATTATAATTAATCAATATATGTACCAACTTTGAATCCATAGATATCTTAATTTCTAATCATGAAAAATGACCAATAAAAAATTAGTGCGAAATGTATCTTCAGCAATTAGAGTGCTTGGGGCTTGGATTCGACTATCCTAAAACGACAATCAGATGATAAAAAGCCCATCCCCCAAAAGTTTTGACCCATTTCGAAGCAAAGAAAATTGATCTTTTTCCGTTTCTTTGCTGTTCATTCACAATAATATATTTAAAATGATCATTATCCAATAATAAATATAGATCAGCTAACATTACGATGCGGTCATCGTGTGAGTATATTAGCTTGAATGATCAACCAATTACTTACTAATCAAATTATAACTACATAAGCATATGAAAAAAGTATATATAGCAGCGGCGGTACGTACTCCTCTTGGGAGCTTCGGAGGTGCATTATCATCTCTCTCAGCCACACAGCTAGGATCTGCAGCGATCAAAGGTGCATTAGAAAAAGCTGGTGTATCAGCTGAGCATATCGACGAAGTATACATGGGTAATGTATGCCAAGCCAACGTAGGTCAAGCCCCTGCAAGACAAGCGGCACTAGGAGCAGGAATCCCTAATACCGTACCTTGTACTACTGTCAATAAAGTATGTGCATCTGGTATGAAGTCTATCATGTTTGCCGCACAGCAGATCATGCTAGGATATGGTGATCTGATCATCGCTGGAGGAATGGAGAGTATGTCTAACATACCATACTACCTCGACAAAGCAAGATGGGGATACAAATTTGGTGAAGGTAAATTTATCGATGGACTACAGAGAGATGGTCTTGTAGATGCCTATGACAAAGTAGCGATGGGTGTAAGTGCAGATGCTACTGCCGAAAAATTTGGTATCAGTAGAGAGGAGCAAGATAGATTTGCAATCCAATCATACGAAAGATCAGCTGCAGCCACTGCCGCTGGACTATTCAAAGAAGAGATAGTACCTGTGAGTATACCTCAGCGTAAAGGTGATCCTATCATCGTTTCGGATGATGAAGAATACAAGAAAGTAAGATTTGATAAAATTCCTGCATTAAGAGCAGCATTCACTAAAGAAGGAACTGCTACAGCAGCGAATTCTTCTACAATTAATGATGGCGCCTCTGCCCTAGTTATCGCTAGTGAAGAAGCGATCGCTAAGCATGGATTGAAGCCTATCGCTCGTATCGTTTCATTTGCTGATGCAGCACATGAACCAAAGTGGTTTACTACGGCTCCAACCCTAGCCGCTCCTTTAGCGATCAAGCGTGCAGGATTAGAAATGTCTGACGTAGACTTCTATGAAGTAAACGAAGCATTTGCAGTAGTGACTATGGCATTTAACAAAGAACTCAATGTATCAGAAGACATCGTAAATGTCAATGGTGGAGCTGTATCACTAGGTCACCCACTAGGTGCGAGTGGTGCGCGTATCACTACGACACTTGCTCACGTGCTCCAACAAAAAGATGGAAGATATGGATGTGCTACCCTATGTAATGGTGGTGGTGGAGCCAGTGCGATAGTACTAGAAAAAATGTAGAAGCTAAGCTTTTAAAACATACCAAGCCTTGCACCTTATCGGTGCAAGGCTTTTTTTATGATTCGTAAAGAAGTATCCAAATATAGTTTCGTTATATTTCGCCAAGCAATAACAATACTACCAAAGCAAAGCCCTATCTTGATCAACAATAAAGGAAAAAGATAATCTAAACACAACAGATTACTGAAGTATATGACTTCACAAAAATGAAGAAAATAGATCCAGAAAATATGTGGGCCCTCTTGGAAAATTAAATATTATGAAATTGAGCAATTCATTTAGTGGAGCATTGAGAACATTTGCATACTTTATTGCAAGTGGAACACATTACCAACTCCAAGGAATAGATTACATTAAACTTTTTGGAGAAGAGCCAAGTGCAATCGAAACGGCCTTTGCAATCTACGCTAATGTTCTTATAATGGATAATGATGGAGTAGTCAATGCGAAATACGCAGAAAAAAGAGCTGTTGATTCAATTAGAAGTTACTGTGACTCAAATTTTATTGTAGAGCCACCTTATGAATCATGGGAAACAGCGTTATACTCTCCTCCTCCATTGAAAGATAAAAAATAGAAAACAGATGCTATTCAGCAATTTCCAAAACAGAGGTGCTGCTATACACTAGTCATTGATAACTCAGGTCGATTGTATATATCTAAAATAAAACTTCTTACAACAACGTAAGATGATCCCATATCTGCTTCCTTTGTCAGAGACGGCGACATATCACTTTCCGTTAAAAAACAAACCAATGCAAACACCTAACTACCTATTCGCCATCCTAGCTACCTTATTGCTATTCACTATTCAATCTAGCGCTCAGAAATCAGAGTTTTCTCATTATACCATAGAAGTGATTGGAGAGACGAATCAGTTGACGGAAATGATGAATAACAATTACAGTAAGGAATTCTATACCACCAATGTAGGAAGCTATTATGTGAGCATACAGGACCATCAAACGGAGATCATACAATACGACTCGAATAAAATACCAACGAAGTATTATATCATTAAAAATGATTCATTATTTGTCAATAGTACATACGAATATGTAGATAATAATGCTGGCGAATTATCGGCTGAAGAACTAATACAAATAGAGGATTATTACCAGATAAATAGAGATGTCAAAAAGGCAATTTATGGATTCGATTGTTTTCAAGTAATTATGCAAGACCCTAGCGGTGGAGACACGAATATTGAGATGTTCGTTACTGAATCCTTACCAAACTTCCCTATACACTCCCCTCTCTACTCAGGCATCCTAAATGCTGAACCATTAGAAATCAATATGAACCTAATGGGTAATACTATTAAGATCGAAATAGTTAACCAAAGAAAAGGTCTAAGTATAGAGGAGGACTTGAAAATTGACTTTAGCGAGGCCATTCCAATAAGTGATCCGTCTTATATCAAGATGACTACTTTATAGCTTCCTAGATTATTAGATCATAATGCCCTATCCTAATGATCTAATATCAGCATCGGAGGCATGACAGTTTTCACCACTACTCTTTACCTTCCAATATAATTTTCAGTTATTTGTTTTTGAGTTTATGATCAATCTAATTACAACCATCTGGAGTAACATGGATCACGGCATCAAGATTAATAATCATGCTATCATCGACTGTAACCTTAGGCGCAGTTAACTCGATCGCAACACCTGGCAACACTTCTACAGCACCGCTGATGGTGATCGTTTGTTTGGCTTGATAAATGCCACTCAATGGACTATCTGCAACGCCTAAAACAAGGTGCTCTTTACATTGGTTTTCGTAAGCCCCCATATCAATCTCATCTACAAATCGTGGATAAGCAGCTAAGTCTAACGTATCCGTATTCAGTGAAATACCAAAGATACCATCTCCAGCATTTCTTGCAGGAGAACTGTAACTCAAAGTATAGTCTTCATTCACTTCATCAACAAATAGTGGGTCTGTATCTA
>CALKJD010000066.1 GCA_937995755.1 uncultured Saprospiraceae bacterium
AGATAGTCAGACAGATTACTTACCTTTCTCTCTCTGCTACATTATATCTATGGGTAGGATCGGATGCTTTGATGATATTTTCATTGAGTACATCTGACTATATAAACATAAGGCAATTGACACTCTGCTAAAGCCAAAGGCACCCTCTCGCTCATTAGTCGGATTCTCTATATTATGGCAAAATACAAGATCTCATAGCGACTTGATATTGAGGATTTCATCAACTGCATTTGTCTTATCCTCTAAGTAAGGTTACATTCGACGTCCGTACGAGTGACATAAATGATAATCGCAGAGAAAATTACATGACCAATCTAAATATTGGACCAGAGGTCCCAGCTACAGGACTCAAAGGCCTAACTCAAAACTGGAGGGCTGACCTTTTGGCTGCTATTAGTGTATCACTAGTAGCATTACCCCTTGCACTTGGAGTCGCTATAGCTTCTGGTGTAAAGCCAATAGCAGGATTGATTTCCGCGATTATTGGTGGTATCATAGTTACCCTTTACAGAGGAAGTCATCTGGCAATAAATGGACCAGCAGCTGGACTCATTGCCGTAATCATGTCTGCTATTATTAGCCTTGATGATGGTAGCGGTAATGCATTCAACTATGTACTCGCTGCTACAGTAGTTGCAGGTGGAATACAAATTCTATTAGGTGTCTTTCGACTTGGATTCATAGCAGAAAGTATCCCTTCTTCCGTGATTACAGGGATAATGGTAGCCATAGGTGTCATTATATTTACGAGTCAGATCTATGTAGCCATGGGAATCAACACTGAAAATATTACCGGCAATACAGTAGAGAGGCTTACAGGGATCGTGTATCATATCAAAGACTTTAATCCATTTATCTTGATCATATCGGTTGTAGGTATATTGATGTTGATCATCCTACCAAAGCTTCAGTCTCGATTGTTTCATTTTCTACCTGCCTCCTTATGGGTTTTGATCGTATCCATTCCATTGGTATATCTCTTCAATTTTCTGAGATCACATGACCTTAGTTTCTTTGGTCGACCATTTCACGTAGGGCCAGAGTTTTTAATAGAGATGCCATCGGATCTTTCTAACATGCTTATGTTTCCAGATTTCAGCAAGTCTCATACTATTGAATTCTGGATCGCTGTAATCTCTATCACTCTCATAGCTTCTATCCAGACATTAGCTATGGCTAAGGCTGTAGACAAGCTAGATCCATACAAGAGAAAAACACAACTCAATAAAGACCTAATTGGAATCGGTATAGGTACGATGGTCTGTGGTGCTATTGGTGGACTACCTGTCATTACGGTAGTAGTACGTAGTACGGTAAACATTACCAATCATGCTAAGACGAAATGGTCCAATTTTTACCATGGAATACTGCTCATCATTTTCTTATTTCTACTTACACCTGTGATTCAAAAAATACCGTATGCCGCTTTAGCAGCTATCCTTGTTTATATTGGGTTTAGATTAGCATCACCTTCGGTTTTTAAGAAGATCTATAATGAAGGACTAGAGCAGTTACTATTTATGTTAGTCACTTTGATTATCACGCTATATACCAATCTCCTTTGGGGAATAGTGTGCGGTACATTATTTACATTACTCGTACAGATATTATTAGCAAGACTACCTATCTCTAAGTTCTTTTCTCTTTCTGCTAATTCGGATACTAGTATGATGATAGATAAAGAGGATGTGCACAATATCAAGGTCAGAGGTGTAGCCAACTTCTTATCTATACATAAATTTATGTCGTTGGTAAAAGATATCCCATCAGGCAAAAAACTGCATATAGATCTTTCAGACACAAGACTGGTCGGCCTCACCTATCAAGACAGCTTATTTGAATACGTAGACAATTATAGAAGCGATGGAGGTACGGTTAGCATTAGTGGTATAGATAATCACGTATCTTCTTCCAATCATAGAAAAGCATTGAAAATATCGTTAGATAATAAACAAGTAAAACTATCTCCGAGACAATCAAGATTACAAACCTTAGCACAGGAAAATAATTTCTCATTTGATATACTGCCTGATCAAGATACTCAAGATCTTCGACGATTTAAGTTCTTTGAACTCAGGCCTATAGAAAGAAAATCGAATGTACTATCTGGAAGATTTGAAAGTACAGACAACAATTGGGATATCGCTGATGTGATATTTAATGAAGGTGCATCATTTACAGCGGAGGTCTTCTACTCTACTCTCATGACGATCAAAATCAACAATGAGATTCCTAAGTTTATTATGGAAAAAGAGGGTTTTGTAGAAAAGCTATTTGATAGAGTGATGGCATTCACCGGCTATAAAGATATAGACTTCAATATGTATACGAAGTTTTCAAATAAATTTCTGTTGATGGGAGATAATGAGGAATTGATTAGAGCATTCTTTACTCCAAGCTTAATTACTTTCTTTGAAGAAGAGTCTGTTTTCCATGTAGAAAGCAATGGTAAAGCATTACTAATATTTTCAAAAATTAAATTGGCTCGTACAGATGAGACTCAGAAGCTTCTTGCATTTGGTGAGAGACTGATACAAGAACTAACCATTGTATACGAAGAGAATAAAGCCTTATTGTAATCGATATTTAGAGCTATGCAGTTTCCTTTCGTTCGTCTAACTACCTATAAACCCTAGTCTTCAAGGTAATGCTTAATAGCAATGCGACTAAAAATAAATAGCTATATCTAATGAACAAGAGCCACATGCTACCAATATCCAACTAGCATTATAGATAGAGTCACGCTTTCGATATTTAAAATCATTTCTATCTAAAACATATAAATACTCTGGCCATAAGTATCCAAAATACAGCCTAAAATTATACTGCCTTCTTCCATTCGCTTTTAAGTATTGCGTAAATATCTAGGCTAATTCGCTCTCCATTTTTTACTTCGCACTCACGCATAGTTCCTTCGTATTTAAAGTTTATTTTTTCTAATCCTCGCTTACACTTTTCATTGGTACTCAAGACAAAGCCTTCGATTCTGTTTAGATTAAGCTCGACAAAGCCTAGATCGAACAGAAGAGGCATGACCTCTTTCATTATTCCATTGCCCCAATAGTCTTTTATCAACCAAAATCCTATCTCTGCTTTCTGGTGTGTTTTCTCTAGGCTATTATATCCACCAGCGCCACAAAATTGGTTATCTTTCTGATCAAATATTCCCCACCACTGTCCAGTACCTTCTTTCTCCAGATTAGCATACCAATCCATTTGCTCTTTAGTCTCTTCTAAAGTAGCGAAGTGCACATCGTAGTATTTAGTCACTTCAGGATCAGATAATCCTTTATGTATATTATTTATGTCCGTAGGTACAATTGCCTTTAGATAATACCTTGCTGTTCTCATGTCTTCCATTATACGGTTACTAATGTAAGATACTTAATTTCTCAGATTTATATTTTGAAATTTATCAGACAATACATTCCTATATAATATTCTCGGACTATTACCATACAGTATTGGTGGTTGACTGCATAGCATTTCATTCTAATTAAAATTTATCTTTTTGAGTATCGAACAATCCATGCAACCTTATAGTAAGCTTACTGAACCAAACACAAAACACCATGAATACTTTAAAAACAGCAAAACACTTTTTATTATGCGGAGTTATCGGACTCTCACTGATTTCATGCAACAATGAAAATCAAAATAAAATAGATGAGACCGCTGAAGAAGTCAAGACGGCTACCGCGGAAGTAGTTAATAAGACAAAATCCGCATTGAAAAATGACTATTCCGAGAGTAACAGTTCAGTACTGAATGAAACACAAGTAGATAGTAAAGCTATGTTTGGAGATTGTGCAACGGCTGAATGCTCTGAAGATAAAATATTGTCATTTATTAAAAACAATATTATCATTCCTAATGATACAGATCTACTTGACAATAGCTTAGAGCAAGTGATGGTGGTCGTAAATGCTAACGGTACAATTGGAGATGTTAAATTCGTAGCTAGCGGCAATAAGAAAGGCTGTCCAGCATGTCAACAAGCTGCAGTAGATGTGGTAGGAAAAATGCAAAACTGGAAACCCGCGATGAAAGATGGTAAGCCAGTAGCAGTAAAGATGACTATACCCGTAAGATTTAAGAATTCATAAGCATATCATTAAACTTAGTAATAAATAGAGCTATCCTTGGTTTCCGAGGATGGCTCTATTTGTTACAACTAAAAGCAAAGATTAGAAAATCAACTACGATGTCCATAATTTCTAAACCTCTTTAAAATAAATTTCAGTAATGTTCCAACGATATTTTCACTTCAACTCTTAATACATCCTTTCCTTTATTATACCCTACTCTTCATATAATGATTCGCCGCTCTCGCAGCTAAGGCCATATAGGTCAGAGAGGGATTCTGATATGAAGTTGACGTCATACAGGCACCATCAGACACATATACATTATCTACTGCGTGCAGTTGATTGTTTGCATTGAGTATTGAAGTCTTAGGGTCCTTACCCATGCGTGCGCCTCCCATCTCATGAATATCTAGCCCTGGAGCTTGATTAGTATCTATACGTTCTACATTGGTAAATCCAGCTAACTTATATATCTTCTCCCATTCATGATAGAAGTGCTCCATCATTTTTTCATCATTCTCATCATAGCCGATATTAATCTGTACCAATGGAATTCCATATTGATCTACTGCTTTAGGATCGAGTGCAATACTATTAGTTTCTTTAGGAATTGTCTCTCCCATCATCATAGAAATAATAGACCAGGAATGGAAATTTTTATCTTTCATCAGATCCTTTACTAGATCTTCACCTATGGCTTCAATCTCTTGCTTACGATATCTCGCTGTATAAATAGCAACACCATAAGCGCCTTTAAATCCATCTTTATCTTTATCCAAATTGACATACCTAGGCATATATACATTCGTAGGTGATCGTCCATCTACCACCTTATCTTCAAAACCAGGACAAGTAGCTGAGATCCTAGCTCTATAATTATGAAATCCACAGTACTTACCAAGTAATCCATTATCATTTCCTAAGCCATTGGGATATCTATCCGATTGAGAATTCAATAAGATCGCTGTTGAATTAATAGACCCTGCATTGAGAAAAACAACATCCGCATAATAGACCTTTTCCTCTTTAGAATTTGCATCTATCACCTTAACTCCTTCAGCTTTTCCAGTAGCCTCATCATATACAATAGAGTGTACTACACTATTGGCTCTAAGTGTAAGGTTACCTGTACGCAATGCCCAAGGTATGGTCGATGAATTTGCACTAAAATATCCACCAAATGGACAGCCACGTTCGCAAATTGTTCTATTTTGACATTGCCCTCTACCCTGCTCTCGATGTATTTCTTTAGGATCTGTTAAGTGTGCGCACCTCGCATATATCACATGACGATCTTTATAGTTCTCTTTCACTATATGTCGAAGGTGCTTATCTACCACGGTGATTTCTTTAGGTGGCTGAAACACTCCATCAGGTAACACATCCAATCCATCTTGTTCGCCTGAAATTCCTATAAATTCCTCCACATGACTATACCATGGTGCTAAATCTTGATATGCGATTGGCCAAGAAATACCAAATTCATTAGTATCCGGAGTGCTAAAATCATACTGGCTCCAACGCTGTGTTTGGCGAGCCCACATCAATGATTTGCCACCAACTTGATACCCTTTAATCCAATCAAATGGCTGCATCTGTATATAGGGCTGGGCATCATCTGGTGCAAAGAAATGTGTCGCACCATCTTTATAGGCATAACATCTGCTAGCTATAGGATTGGCCTCGGTATGAGATGTACTCATCGCACCTCTCAACTCATATTCCCAAGGATACTTACCCGCTGTAGGATAATCTTTAAGATGCTTTACATCTGGACCACGATCAAGCATTAAAGTTTTTACCCCTTTATCACAAAGTTCTTTGGCGACCCAACTTCCACTCATACCTGCACCGATTACGATAGCTTCATATCTAGTCTCTCTCATCATTCATATTATTTAAGTCCATGAGTGAGACATCGCCGTAAAATCTACTCGGAGTCATTTCATAATAGTTAATTTTCCTTTGATAGTATTCGCTTGTAGTGAGGTACTGTATGCTTCTTAATTTTACCGTATTGAATACTTGATATAATGCAGGACTCGCATCCAACTCGTTCTCATTCAGTTCCGTTAATAATAAATCTTTCTCTACTTTATTCATTGCGCTATACGCCTTTCCCTTGAGTGAGGCTGTCTCCGTATCAAAAGTCCTATATCCTTTTATAAATAATTGTCGGTCCGTCGCATCGTTTAATTTATCAACCATATTCAATACGAAAGGCAAAGCGGTGTGGTCTTTCAATTCTATAATCTCTTGGAATGGTACAATCATTCGTGATAGATCATCCAATATATCCAATTCATTTCTTGCTATCTCCAAATGCTTAAGATTAAGCAATTTAATAGCCTCATATCTATCCTTACATGAGTAGATTACCCCTGCACCAAGTGAAAATATTACAAGACTACGAACTGCATTTCTTCTTTTCATGGTCTGAATATAGTGATATTCAAATTGAATCTATACTGTCGTTTACTATAAGCATTAATCACA
This sequence comes from uncultured Saprospiraceae bacterium, assembly GCA_937995755.1. Taxonomy (GTDB): domain Bacteria; phylum Bacteroidota; class Bacteroidia; order Chitinophagales; family Saprospiraceae; genus UBA1994. The sequence goes on from CALKJD010000066.1 coordinate 6,585, forward strand.
ATAAGTATTTCTTAAAAAGAAAAAGGTGGAAGCACTCAATGAGAACTTCCACCTTTATAAATTGCTAAGCTGATATTACGCCTTGCTTATTTCTTTTTACTTTTCGCTGTATTTTTTATTTCTTCCAAAGTAATAAAACCGTCCTTATTGACATCTCTCTCATCAAAATTCTTAGCAAAGGGCGCTTTCACTTCATCTTTTGACAGTTTACCATCTTTATTGATATCCATCTCTTTAAACTTCTCTTGAACCTTAGCTTTTTTTCCTTTTGATGATTGACAAGATATCATCGCTGTCATTACTAGTGCTAATAGAATAAATGTGTATTTCATTGAAAGTTATTTTTTATATATTTAAATAAAGGTTGAAGATGTAAAGCAAATTTAATACAATTTTTTATTACTCCATCTAAGTACTATGCAGTCAAATTACCGTAAATAGAATCTAACCATTACAATACCTAACCTACAATATGACGAAATATCATCCAATTAAGTTCAGTACGCAATACTTTATTATGGTTAAAATATCTGCTTTAGACTCAGTAAAAACTACAACTATGCCTATACTTGCACTATAATCAGCACAACAATCTACAGACTACTACTATGATGAATATCAATCTACTTCTTGTTATTATTCAGAGCCTACTGGGCATCACTACTTTCAATTTACAACATGGTGACTTATTATTCCAAGATAGTGATTGTGGACCATTCTGCGATGCTATTGAAAAAGTAACTGAAGGGTATCAAGGAGCAAACCTATCACATATCGGTCTTGTAGTCTTAAGCGATGATGGCCCTCAGGTTATCGAAGCTACTTCTAATGGTGTAGTGCTTACAGATCTAGATACATTTCTTGCAAGATCGCATGATGCTAATGGTGGCTCTAAGGTGATAGTAGGTAGAGTGAAAGAAAGATATAGTGCTCTCATACCTGAGGCTGTGCAACATTCCCAAACGCTAATAGGGAAAAAGTACGATCATGTATTTGACATCAAAAACGATACTTATTATTGCTCTGAATTAGTCTACGAAGCATTTAAAAACGCTAATGATGGAGAATCTCTTTTTAGACTATTTCCGATGACATTTATAGATCCTGATACTCAAGAGACATTTGGCATATGGACAGAGTATTACAAAGACTTAGGAGTAGCTATACCTGAAGGTGAATTTGGACTCAATCCTGGAGGCATCTCCTTGTCGGATGAGATCGAAATCGTCCATATGTACGGTATCCCTAGTGGAATGATTGTGAAGTAGTTTATAAGAAGGCTAATCCAAAGCGATAAGCGTCAAAATTTAATAGGTACTTAATGTAGTCTAGCCTTTACCGTCATAATAGTACCAACGATCTGCTATCTTCCTGAATCGAGAGTGTTCTTCTAATACCCCTTCTTCTCCTTGTTCTACATAGCTGGCTTCAAATTTTACTTTTCCAGCTTTGTCATTCATTCCTCCGGCTGAAGTCTTGACAATCTCTAGCTTTGTCCATTGGATATCATTTATCGTCGCTACTAATTTTCTTCGGTAACTAGACTTCAATTTGTCTGGATGAGTAGTCTCTACCAAGTAATCCACTAACTTGAGCGCATATGCTGTGTAGCGTGATCTCATAAGTTGTTCCGCAGTAGAAGGCAGCTCAGACTTGGTATGATATATACTACAGCAATTAAGGTACGGTTGCTTGCTACCGCATAGACAAGATTCTTTCATGGCAATGACATTTTGTACTCTGCAATAGTAAGCACTCAAAATTTGAAATCCAATCTTTACCGTCGTACTATCAACCTCTTACTTGAAATTAAATCTAAGACCTACAAAAATACTCCTGCCTACACTGACAGTATTACTTCCTACGCTAGAGTGAGTTGTCGATGAACCTCCACTAATCTGAGTTGTCTTGATATCCAAAACATTCTTACTTCCAAAAGTGAAGTTAATTTGTTGACGCCAAAACGATTTAGATAGAGACAGGTCGACAATATTATATCCTTCTATCGTACTTAGTTCTATCATTTCATCCTGTAAGCTATAGATAGGTTGATTGCCAATATACCTATGATTTAATAGCATACTCCATTTGGAATTATTCCATTGATACTGCACCATATTATTGACGTCTATTACCCTTCCATATCGAGGTACATCAGTTCGTTCGATATTAGTAGCCCAATAGCCGATGGAAGCGCTAGTATTGATAGATAGGCCATCACAAGAAAATTGTATTGATGGCTGTATGCCATATACACTATACTTATTGATGTTGTCATAAGTAAACTTCAATGTCTCATATTCAGTAAGGCTTATTCGATCTTTGATATGAGTGTAATATCCATTAATCGCTAATTCTACTTGCTTAGATGGAGTGTAAGTCAGTGTAGATTGAATATCATACGAGCGCTCAGGTCGTAATCCTAAATTGCCGCTTATGTTATGATTAACATCAACAAAATCTAAGTATAATTCTTTTAATGATGGACTGCGGTAACCTTGACTGAAGCTACCTCTAATAGATATCTTATCGTTGAGAATATACTTCGCCTGTAGAGAGGTAGTGATGGCATTATCATAAGTACTATGTATCGTATACCGATTACCCAAGGATAACTGTAGCCCTTTGAAACCATTATATTTGATATCACTATAAATAGCTGATTCGGAAAATGAGGTTAATAAACTATCCGCTTCTGAGGCATCTAGTAATCTATCTCCAGAACCTGTCTCTCGAGTATAACTATACCCTCCACCTACTGTCCAATCATTCCATCCTGTATAGTTGATATTCGCCCTACCAAATACTTGACCAAATGAAATAGAATCAGAAGTATGTAATAAGCTATCAAAAGTCATAGATTCCGTATAAAATCTCCTGTCATCTCTAATTCGATCATATTGATTATATGATGAGATTAAATTTACAAATAAATGATCC
>CALKJD010000067.1 GCA_937995755.1 uncultured Saprospiraceae bacterium
AGTAGTGAATAACTGTGGCCGCTTCATCATGAGTAACTGGTATAGTATACGCTCTGATAACAATAACTGATACCATGATGGCTGCTATCACGTACCATAAAACATCCCATAATTTACTTTCTGTTGCCTTCATAAGTGGTGTAAGTTACTACAACGATAATTATTAAATATCATCATTATATATTCCTTCTGTAATTAAATTGACATCTTAATCGTTCACCTAGTGTTAATTATACCTTATTTTGGACTTATATTTGCACTTAACATCAGGATTTGTAGTTTCTTTATATATATAAGGATACCAACAGTATCAATTACTCGAAAAAATAAAAAAATATAACATGAGAATTTTTCTTCTTTTAGCTTTCTCTTTAATGATTTCTACAATTGGAATGTCGCAAGACGCTTATACCGCTGAAAACGAAGGCTGGTTAGTAGATGTAGACGAAGCTTATGCAGAGTCTCAAAAGACAGGAAAACCAATTTTAGCTAATTTCACAGGAAGTGATTGGTGCGGATGGTGCAAAAGACTAACAAAATCTGTATTCATTCAAAAAGAATTCAAAGAATGGGCAGAGAAAAATGTTGTACTTCTTGAGTTGGATTTTCCTAGAAGAAAGCAACTACCAGCTAGATTTAAACAACAAAACCAAAACTTGCAACAAGCTTTCAAAGTGAGAGGATATCCAACAGTTTGGTTATTTGATTTATCTAAAGATTCAAAAGATAGTCAATACAGTATAGAAGCTCATGGTAAAACTGGATACACTAAGACTGCAGCAGAATTTACAGCTAATATGGATCGTATGATATCTCAACGTGACAGCGGTGAGTAATTAATACAAAAGAAACAATGTCAAAAGCCCTATTACAAATTGTAATAGGGCTTTTTTTTTGTGCCTTCTTTTCCGATATTTTCACCCACTGTACTTACAGAACTAAATGCAAAGCGATTTTAAAACTCATTACATTTTTGAATTTCAAGGAAATCACTCGTTTGTAAGGTGTATATCACTATACAAGATGAGAGATAATGAAATTTAATTCTCAAAAAAAACGACTACACAATAATCCCCCACTTCCACATATATACTTATATTTGTTTCAACAGGACACAAAATGACAAAATATAATATTACTAATTGCGGAAAACATAGTTAGGTCAAGTGAAATCATTTCACCTTCTATAAAGTAAATATTAGGGTTACAACGGTTATTATGTGTCTCTATACTGTTAGATATCTACACCTAGATGATAGCTAACAATATCATACTCTTTAATAAGTTTGGATTATACTTTGTTTGTTCGCTACTACATATTACATTTATGTAGCATATGTAGTTTACTGAATAGCAATTAAATACCGTTTTTTTTTACAGCAACTCCAATGCAATCACACACATTGATAGGGTTACTGCTAAAACATGTATTTAACTCGTTACACATTGACTAATTTTTTATATCCGCTAATTATTAAAACCGCTAATTACCAACTGTATGAAGAAGTATTTACTCCTTAGCCTGCTAGGACTCGCATTCTTGTGCCAGGCTCAAAAACTTTCTACCCTTCCTTCATCACTGCAACAGGTGACCAACTTTAAGGAAAAGACATCTATAGTGCAAGTATTTATAGATGACCACGAACAACTGCATGATCTTGATGCCCTTGATATCGGAGCTGACCACATTCACTTTGACGAAGATGGAGCAGTAGAATTATACCTTACACAAGCTAATATCAACAAAATAGCTGCACATGGATTTAGGTATGAAATCAAAATCGAAGACTACGAATCATTTTTTCGTGATCGTGCCTTAAGAGAAGCACCTTATGTCAACTCCTTTGAAAAAATGGAAAGGACAGCTTCTAACTTTGGATATGGATCTATGGGTGGATTTTACACCTATGATGAGATGGTAGCCAAGCTAGACGAGATGGAAACATTGTATCCTAACATCGTAAAAGCTAAATATAGTATAGGTACCTCAAACGAAGGTAGAACTATCTGGGCATTAAAAATATCAGACAATCCTGATGTGGATGAAAATGAGCCTGTCGCATACTACGATGCTGTTCACCATGCTAGAGAACCTCTGTCTATGGCCGTGACTATTAACTATATGTTTTGGCTGCTAGAAAACTACACTACTGACCCTAATGTAGAATACATCATAAACAATAGAGAGCTTTACTTTGTCCCAATCGTAAATCCAGATGGCTATGTGTACAACCAAACCACAAATCCAAATGGAGGAGGGCTTTGGAGAAAAAACAGAAAAAATAATGGAGATGGCACCTATGGTGTAGATCTTAATAGGAACTATAGCCACGCATATGATTATGACTCCAACTGCAGTAGCAATAGTACAAACTCAAGTACCTATAGTGGTACAGGACCATTCTCTGAACCTGAGACTGCGGCCGTAAGAGATTTTGTAGATCAGATCAATCCAACTGTAGCATTCTCTTCTCACTCTACCGCTGGTAAGTACCTTATGCCTTATGGATTTGATACTGCACCACCAGAATTTTCAACATACTCCGAATGGGCATCTGACTTCTTAGCCGATAACAATTATCCATATGGTGTTACTTATCAGATGCTAGGATATACATCTTGTGGTACCACTAGAGACTTCCTTCACAATGAAGGGATATATGGATGGACACCAGAGATTGGTGGAAGTGGATTTTGGCCTGCACAATCTGAAATATTTGGACGTGTGGACGAAAATGTAGGGCCTCTATTTTATCAAGCATGGATCTGCGGAGGATTTGCAGATTTCCAAAGTCACACAACCACTGGCGATGTAGTCGCAGGAAGCAGTTTTAACCTATCTGTAGAACTAAAAAACAAAGGTGTTGGTGCGGATGCAAGTGGTATTCAAGTAAGCTTAGAGCCATCAAATTCCCTTATTACAGTTAGTGCTGCACAGGCATACCCAATTGTAGCACAACAATCAAAAGCAAATAACGCAGCCTCACCATTTACGATCAACGTAGATCCGAGCTTCGAAGAAGGAACGGTTGAGATTGATGTGGTGATCACGCAAGATGGCGTCGAGAGTTCAAGAGAGACTATTACACTTTTTGTAGGAAACAAAACCAACCTTTATAGTGACGATGCAGAATCAGGCACTAGCAACTGGACCGCAAGTGGAAATGGAATTTCTTGGGGAATCATTCAGGATGACTCCTATGGTGGATCGAATTCATTTGGTGATTCGGATGGAGGAAACTGCGCAAACAACACCACCAATTATTTTACTTTCAATCCAACTATAAATCTCTTATCGACAGACAAACCCATTGTCAACTTCTTTAGCAAGTGGTCTTTGGATGTCAATGATAACGTTCAATTACAGATCTCTACAAATGGAGGATCTAACTATTCGACTATCAAAACATATACTTACAATAACAAATGGACACAAGAAAGCATTGATCTATCTGCTTATAACGGTAATTCAAATGTTAAACTGAGATTTCACCTATCTACTAATGGCGATACAAATGCCGATGGATTCTATTTTGATGATTTCAGCATAGATGACTACGACTGCCCTGCCTGTCCACTTTGCGATATCTCTATCGACGATTTTCCTGCAGCAGAAAGTTTTGAGTCTGGACTAGGTGATTGGATACAAATAACTGACGGCTCTGATGATATCAATTGGACAGAACAATCTGGCTCAACTACATCCTCATCTACTGGGCCTTCTGGAGCTGTAGATGGTTCTATATACTTGTACGTAGAAGCTTCTACTCCTAATAACCCTGCTAAAACAGCTATTCTAGAATCTCCGTGTTATGACTTTAGAGAAAGTAGTTCAGCAGCATTAGACTTCCAGTATCACATGTACGGTACTACTGTAGATATGCAACTAGAAGCAGAAGTCAGTATTGACAAAGGCAACACTTGGACTAATCTTGGTTTTACAATCACAGGAAATCAAGGGAACCAATGGAACACTCAAAACATAGACCTTACTGCTTACATAGGCGAAATGGTAACTCTAAGATTCATTGGAACTACTGGAGAGTCTTGGCAAGGTGATGTAGCTATAGATGATATCCAAGTAACTTCAGAAGTACCTACATGTACTGTTGGAGCATCTTGTGATGATAATAACATCTGCACTACTGGCGAAACTTATGACGCAAATTGCAACTGTACTGGAGGTATACTTCCAGATGCTGACAACGATGGCGTATGCGATGCAGACGATATTTGTCCTGATTTTGATGACAACTTAATAGGTACATCTTGTAACGATAATGATGATTGTACCACTAATGATGTGTATACCACCAATTGTCAATGCGAAGGAACGCAAACTGGAGATTCTGATGACGATGGTATTTGTGATCCAATAGATGAATGTCCAGGATTTGACGATACTCTAAACGGCACTACATGTAATGATAACAATCCTTGTACAGACAATGACACCTATGTCGATTGTCTATGTATAGGTACTCCTTCAGGAGATGACGACAATGATGGTGTATGTAATAATGAGGATATATGTCCGGCCTTTGATGACTCCCTTATAGGCACACCTTGTGAAGACGGTGATATTTGTACTTCTGGAGAAACTTATGACGCCAATTGTGGGTGTAGCGGTGGTACTTATCAAGATGATGACAACGATGGCGTCTGCGATGCAGAGGATCAATGTCCTTCACTTGATGACGCGTTAATAGGCACCACTTGTGATGATGGTGATGCTTGTACTGACAACGATGTATATGGCATTGATTGTGGCTGTGCAGGTACTCCAGTGAATGATTCAGACAACGATGGCATCTGTGATGCTAATGATCAATGTCCAGGCTTTGACGACACCTTGATAGGTACCGCTTGCGACGATGGTGATGATTGTACCACAGGTGAAACTTACGATACCAATTGTGGATGTAGCGGTGGTGTATTTCAAGATGCTGACAACGACGATGTTTGTGATGCCAACGACCAGTGCCCATCTTTTAACGATGCTCTTATTGGCACTGCATGTGACGATGGCGACGCTTGTACCGATAACGATGTATACGGCTTAGATTGTGGTTGTGCAGGTACATACTCTGGAGACACTGATGAAGATGGTGTTTGCGACAACTTGGACCTATGTCCAGCTTTTGATGATGCTCTTATAGGTACATCATGCGATGATGGAGATGCTTGTACTACAGGCGAAACCTATGATGCCAATTGTGGTTGTAGCGGTGGTATTTTCCAAGATGCTGACAATGATGGAGTTTGCGACGTAGAAGATATATGTCCAGCTTTTGATGATGCTCTTATAGGAACTGCCTGTAATGATGGAGATAACTGTACAACAAATGATACATATACATCTAACTGTGATTGCGAAGGAACAATCATACCAGACAGTGACAATGATGGGATATGTGATCTTGAAGATCAATGTCCAGATTTCGATGATAATTTAATAGGCACACCTTGTGATGATGGTGACGATTGTACTACTGGTGAAACTTACGATGCGAATTGTGGCTGTTCGGGTGGAACCATTGCCGACAATGATAATGACGGCATATGTAATGCTCTCGATCCTTGTCCAGACGATGCTTATGATATATGCAACTTACCGAACTACTGTGCAGCACAAGGTAACTCAACACAATATGAATATTTAAGTCAAGTGACTTTCAGTGACTTAGATAACGCCTCTGGTGATGATGGAGGATATGAAGATTATACAAGTCTTGCAGCTACAGTTCAAAGTGGCGAAACTTACGATATCACACTTGTTCCTGGCTTTGCATCTGGATCGTATTCAGAACATTGGGGTGTATGGATAGATTTTAATCAAGATGGAGATTTTACTGATACTGACGAGAATGTTGTCACTACATCAAGTACCACTACAGTCACAGCATCTATAACTATTCCTTCTGGCTTAGTACTCTCTGGAGGTACTCGCATGAGAATCTCAATGAAATACAATGCAGCTCCTTCTTCATGTGAAGCCTTTAGCTGGGGAGAAGTAGAAGATTATACTGTACTCATCATTCCTGAGTGTACGATTGGTGAACCATGTGATGATAGCGACAATTGTACTACTGGTGAAACATTAGATGCAAACTGTAATTGTAATGGAGGGACAATTCAAGATACTGACAATGATGGAGTTTGCGATGCAGACGACCTTTGCCCTGACTTCAACGATACTCTTATTGGCACCGCTTGTGATGATGGTGACGATTGTACTACTGGTGAAACTTACGATGCGAATTGTGGCTGTAGCGGTGGTACTTTCCAAGATGCGGATAGCGATGGTGTATGTGATGCAGATGACCAATGTCCAGATTTTGATGATGCACTTATTGGCACCGCTTGTGACGATGGTGACGATTGTACTAATGGTGAAACTTACGACGCAAATTGTGGCTGTAGCGGTGGTACAATTCAAGATACTGACAACGATGGTGTGTGCGATGCAGACGATCAATGTCCTGACTTCAACGATGCTCTAATTGGAACATCTTGTGATGATGGTGATGATTGTACTACTGGCGAAACTTACGATGCGAATTGTGGCTGTAGCGGTGGTACTTTCCAAGATGCAGATAGCGATGGTGTTTGCGATGCAGATGATGCATGTGCTGACTTTGATGACGCTCTTCTTGGTACTGCTTGTGACGATAATGATCCTTGTACTATTAATG
>CALKJD010000068.1 GCA_937995755.1 uncultured Saprospiraceae bacterium
AATAATTTTGCGTCTACAATTTCACTGTCTTTCTTTGACAACATATCATCATCGCTACAACCAACACAAAACATTATCAATCCCAATAAACAGAGAGCGCCTTTCATTATTATCAATTTCTTTGATTGTAAATATATAAAAATTAAAAAGCCGAACCCTCACGGATTCGGCTTTCGCTATTTTCTAGAATAAGATTGGTATTATCCTTTCTCGTCTACTTCTTCGAATTCAACATCTTGCACGTCTTCGTCATCCGTACCGCCACCTGCATTCGCTCCTGCTCCTGCATCTGCGCCACCTTCTGCACCGCCTGCCTCTTGGCTTGCTGCATAGATATCTTGACTTGCTGCTTGCCATGCTGTATTTAGAGTCGCCATATGCGTATCTATTCCAGCCATGTCTTCAGTTTTGTGTGCTTCTTTAAGATCAGCTACTGCTTTCTCGATAGCTTCTTTCTTCTCTGCTGGAATCTTATCACCATATTCAGTGATTTGCTTCTCAGTTTGGAATACTAGTGAATCTGCTTCGTTCAGCTTCATTACTCTTTCCTTCGCTTCTTTATCAGAATCTGCATTAGCTTCTGCTTCTGCTTTCATTCTTGCGATCTCTTCTTCAGATAATCCTGTAGAAGCTTCGATACGGATAGATTGCTCTTTGTTCGTTCCTTTATCTTTAGCAGATACGCTTAAGATACCATTAGCATCGATGTCGAATGTTACTTCGATCTGAGGCGTTCCTCTTGGTGCTGGTGGAATATCACTTAATACAAATCTTCCGATAGGTCTGTTATCTTTCGCCATTGGACGCTCACCTTGTAATACGTGTATCTCTACACTTGGTTGATTGTCTGCTGCCGTTGAGTAAGTCTTCTGCTTGTTAGTAGGTATCGTAGAGTTCGCTTCGATTACTACATCATACACACCACCCATTACTTCGATTCCGAGAGATAGTGGAGTTACGTCTAATAAAAGTACATCTTGTACATCTCCGCTTAATACACCACCTTGGATCGCTGCACCGAGTGCTACTACTTCATCAGGATTTACTGATTTGTTAGTTTTCTTACCGAAAAACTTCTCTACTGCTTCTTGGATCTTAGGGATACGAGTAGATCCTCCTACTAGGATTACCTCATCGATCTCACTTTTATCCAATCCTGCATCTTTGAGTGCTTCTGCACATGGCTTAAGTGATCTCTCTACTAAGTCTGCAGCTAACTGCTCAAACTTCGCTCTTGAAATCTTCACCACAAGGTGCTTAGGTACTCCATCTACTGCTGTTACATAAGGTAAGTTTACCTCAGTCTCTGTAGCAGTTGATAATTCTATTTTGGCTTTCTCTGCTGCATCCTTTAATCTCTGGAGTGCCATAGGATCTTTACGTAGATCCATGTTCTCTTGAGCTTGGAATGTCTCCGCTAAGAAATCAATCAATACTTGATCAAAATCATCACCACCTAAGTGCGTATCTCCATTCGTAGATTTCACTTCGAATACTCCATCTCCTAATTCTAGGATAGAGATATCAAATGTACCTCCACCAAGGTCAAATACTGCGATCGTCTGATCTGCTCCTTTCTTATCTAATCCGTACGCCAATGCCGCCGCTGTAGGCTCATTTACGATACGACTAATCTTAAGACCTGCAATCTCACCTGCCTCTTTCGTCGCTTGACGCTGGCTATCGTTAAAGTATGCTGGTACTGTTACTACTGCCTCCGTTACTTCTGTTCCTAAGAAGTCTTCAGCTGTCTTTTTCATTTTCTGTAGTACCATAGCAGAAATCTCCTGTGGAGTATATTTTCTACCATCGATATCTATTCTTACTGTATCATTGTCTCCTTTGACAGCTTTGTAAGGTACACGTCCTACTTCATTACTTACTTCAGAGAATCTATTTCCCATAAATCTCTTGATACTTGAGATTGTACGTGTGGGATTTGTGATCGCTTGACGCTTGGCAGGATCACCTACTTTACGCTCACCGTTATCCAAAAATGCGATTACTGACGGTGTTGTTCTTCTACCTTCTTCGTTAGGTATCACAACAGGTTCGTTACCTTCCATCACAGCTACGCAGGAGTTGGTTGTTCCTAAGTCTATTCCGATTATTTTACCCATGTTATATGTTATGTTTATTGTTTTGGTAAATCAAGTTTCTAAATGGCATTAAAGCCATACACCCCATACTAGTCAATAGATGTGCCAACGGAAATATGTGCCATTTTGTAAGTATCGACGTGACAAAGGGGCGAAAAAATGGCTAAATCACATCTGACATTATGACAAATCGTCATTTGTACTGATTATCGCTTAATAAACTGGAAGTGATCTACTCCTCTAGAATAGTGGATTGATAGTATATATACTCCTGCTTCGATTTCAGAAAGATCTATTTCTCCTTTTGCATTCTTAATCTCTTTCATAATACGAATGCCATCTATTGACATCATTCTTAACTCGTGCTCTTCGACAATGTCTTCATATCCATCTATATACAGAACATCTTTCACAGGGTTAGGATATAAAATAAGATCTTGAACTATATGATCTTCTACGTCTGTCATCAATGTAGTCCCATATATAATAAGGTCCCCATCATACTGATATCCTTCTGTGTTTATAAATATTTCTATTCCTCCTTCTTCACCTTCCGACATGCCGCTCATAGTGTAGGTGTTACCATCACGAAAACCTATTGGGCCCTGCAGTACTTGTATCTCTAGATCTAAAGCTTCCAATTCATCTGTCCAGGTAAAAATTAGCTGATCAATATCTACATCTACCGAGAGGACTTCGTTTACGTTAAAACATCCAATAACCTCTATAGTAGTGTCAAAATCTGTTGGGCAATCTCCTAGGTCATCCGAAACAGAATATGTTAGATTGTAGACAGAAGGTAATACTCCTTCTAATTCGAGTAGGTTGTTTTGAATACTCAATTCGCTGGAAGACCAAGTACCTTCAAACCCTTGAATTATTGAATTGAGTTCAAATAGGCCTAAATTGCAAAAGGGATCCAAAATAGGAAAAGTAACTATTGGGCAGTTACATTCAACTACTTGTATGGTAATCACTTCTTGTAAAACATAACCACAGTCACTAAGAATTATTTCATAAGCGAAAGAGTATTCTCCTAAAGGAACATTTTCAAAATCAACATTGCTGAGATCTGAGAGATCAACGCCTATATTATCATAGTCAGACCAAGTTCCATCTGTGCTTCCTGCCAATATCAGCGAATTGAAATCCAAATGAGTATTACCTAGTCCAGTATTATACTGGCATACTGAAGCTCCAACAACTACTGGCCATGGAAATTCTAGCAATGCAATATCTACACATGCATTACAACTTACACCAAGGTTGTCGGTTACTGTAACACAATACGTTGAAGAGTAATTGAGGAAAAGGTGATTTGAAGTACTCAAGACCACAGAAGTATTTGCATCTTCCCATTGATATGTAACATATTCGCCTTCCAAAGTTAATTCATATCCTTCATACAGACAATCTTCATTTATTACAAACTGAATATCGTTAACAGTAACCTTATTGGCGATCACTACAGTAGTACTAAATAATGTAAGTAATAGAATTGATGCTATTCTAATCATGTCATTATATCTTTTGAAAGACGATATGTGGCTAAATACATTTAGTATTTGATCGATAGTCTTTCAGTTTCTCACAAAGGACTATCTTGCGACTTTTAAAAATTAAACGTGAATTAAATATATGAAAAAATTTCTATCGATCCTTCTTGTAGCGGCATTCGCTATCAGTCTATCTGCACAGGACAAGTCAAAATGGCCTAAAGTAGATCCTAGTAATATGGATGCAGAATACTTCCCAGCAAGTGCGGCATGGAGAAACTATCTCAAAGGTGATGATCGTAATCAAACACCAAAAATCAAAGTACTCTACTCACGTCCAGTGAAAAACGATAGAGACATCTTCGGTGCATTGATACCTTATGGTAAAGAATGGAGAATGGGTGCGAATGAAGCCAATGAAATCACATTTTACCAAGCAGTAGATATCGGAGGTACTACTGTCGACAGAGGTACATATACTATGTTCGCTACTCCTAATGAAAACGATTGGACTATATCTCTATCCAGCCAAACAGGTATCTGGGGTGCTGCTAATAGAGATGCTTCCAAAACTGTAGCTCGTATGACTGTCCCTTCTAAGCGAGTAGATCAGCCTGTAGAAATGTTATCTATGTCATTTAGAGAGATAGATGCGCAGACGGCACATCTTACTATCCAATGGGATCGCACAAGAGTTGAGCTTCCTATTGCATTTAATCCAGTCATGTTTGAAGGTGCAGATAAAAGTCCAATGGATATGGCTACATACCCAGAAAAAGCGGCATATACTAACTACCTAGAAGGTGCAGAAAAAGACATCACTCCTCTAGCTAAAGTGATCTATAGTCGTCCGTACAAGAAAGACAGAGTAATATTCGGAGAATTGCTAAAAGTAGGTGATATCTGGAGAATAGGTGCTAACCAATCTACAGAACTCGTACTCATGGAAGATGCTATGGTAGGTGACCTTGAACTCAAAAAAGGTAGATATGCGGTATATGCAGAACTCATGGAAGGAAGTTGGGATATGAACTTCTCTAAAGATCTACCCGCTTGGGGAAATGCTTATAGAGACGAAACTAAAGATGTAGGACGAACCAATATCAAGACCTATACTGAAGATGAAGTACTCGAAAACTTAACTATCATATTTGAAGACAAAGGGGCTAATACTGCACATATGGTTATTGCTTGGGATAAGACGCGC
>CALKJD010000069.1 GCA_937995755.1 uncultured Saprospiraceae bacterium
CCAATAATCGGTCTTGCCAAAAGAGTAGTAACCGTTACTAATAATGCCGATGGCTCTGCCGATGTAACTTATGAATTCAACATCGAGAACCTTGGAAATGTAACAATAGATTCGATTCAAGTAATTGATGATTTAGTGGCAACATTTGATCCTTGTGCTGATATTGATGTTACGGCATTGACTTCAGATGATTTCATTGTAAACCCAGATTTCGATGGTACCGCAGATCTTAACATGTTAATTGGATCTGATGATATTGTGTCAGGAGATGCAGGTGCAATCCTTCTTACAGTTAATGTAGATGGTTGTGAAACGGCTATTGGGCCATTTAACAATCAAGCTATTGTCGAAGGTTTAGCGAGTGACGGATCTGACGTTACTGATGTCTCCACTAATGGTAGTGATCCTGATCCTGATGGAAATAACAATCCTGATGAAATGGAAGTGACTCCAGTAGAATTTGCAAACGAATCACTTATTGGTGTGAGTAAGCGAGTTAGTTCTGGGCCTACCCTAGCAACCGTTGGATGTTATGATATTACATTCGAAATCAGAGTTCAAAATTATGGAACTGTAGATGCAGCTAACATTCAAGTATTTGAAGATTTAGCTGCTGTATTTGGTGCAGGTGATATATGGAATGTTACAAGTATTGAAAGTGAAGAATTTGCCGTAAATACTGCATTTGATGGAATGAGTAATAATAATTTACTTATTGGTAATGATCTGTTGACTTCCACTGCAGAAGGGAATGAAGGTGCTATTTATGTTACTATAAATGTATGCCCTGACGGAATGACTGATATGTATTTCAACTCAGTTACTGTTACAGGAACAGCACCAGACGGAACTATATTGACAGATATATCTCAAGATGGATCTAATCCTGATTTTGATAATGATGGTAATCCAACGAACGATACGGAGCCTACTCCATTCCAGTTGGATTGTGCAATTCCTCAGTTTACTAACTGTCCAAGACCACCAGTAATTGTGGATGCGCCAGAGGGATGGTGTAGTTCTTTTGTTAACTACTCAGCTCCTCAAGCAGAAGCAGAATGTGGATTGGATACCATTATACAAATAGACGTTACAGGATTAAGCTCTGGTAGTTTATTCCCAGTAGGTCGTACGAGACAGATGTTTGTGGCTTATGATATTTTCGGAAATGCTTCAGATACATGTATTGTAGATGTAATCGTTAATGATTTCCATACACCTCCAACAATCTCTTGTCCAGTAGATGCTACGGTCAATACAGATGCTGGAGAATGTAGTGCAGTTGTAGATGGTATTGAACCATTTGATATAGTAGATAATTGTCCTGACAATACAAACATCAGTTACATGATCACTGATGAAAGTGGAACTATGATTGCATGCGGATTAGATGATGCAAGTGAATTTGCATTCCCTACAGGAGTCAATACTGTGAAGTACAAAGTACAAGATCAGCCACTCATGTTGATTACAGAAATACAACATGATGGCCTAGAAGCCAGTATCGAGTTGACTAATTTCGGTGCGGCATCTATGAATATCTCAGGACTTGTATTCGCTAGAGAAGGTGCTAACGATATCGAACTCACTGTGGCAGAAGGAACGATCATTGCTCCAGGAGATGTCTATACACAGAACATGGGTGTTGTAGATGCAACTGCTCCAGTTGGATATTATGCATACTTTATGAACTACCAAGTAGATGGTGTAGCATTATTCGCTTACTCTCCTACTAACTTTACGTTTGCGGGTGATATCTCATCTGCCAATACATATAGACCATTGACTTGTGATACGGACAGCAGTGCTGACTGGAATGCGATCACAGCTTGTGCTGGTGAAAGCTTCGGTGTACTCAACCCTGATCTTGAAGTAAGTCCTGATAATGGAACTACGACTAGCTTACAAAGCGAAGATCCAAGTATGGAGATGTGTACATTCACAATCACTGTATTGGATATGGAGCCAGCTTTCTGTGCTGAATTGAGCGAGATGGAATATCCATCAACAGATACTCCATTAGAAATTATGGATGGAGCTTGTACTGAGTCAATCATTACTGTAAATGACAACTTCGTAATCTCAGATGTAAATGTAGTGGATCTTCAAGGAGCATATCCTGACATGGGTGATCTATCATTTGCATTGACTTCTCCAGAAGGAACGATCATCACATTACTCTCAGGACAATGTCCAGCAGAAGCAGATTTTGATGTGAGTTTAGATGATCAAGCGATTAACGCATTGACTACATTAACTTGTGCACCACTCGGAGGTGCTGACATTTATCAACCACTCAGTCCATTAGCTGGATTCTTTGGTGAAAATGCACAAGGAGATTGGACATTACAAGTATTTGGAAATAATCTAGATGCAGGTACACTTGATAATTGGTCATTAGTAATAGGCGAATTACAACCGTATACGCAAGCAGATACATTATTATCAAATGATGAAGGTCTTTGTTCTGCAGAGTTTACTTACACACATCCTATTGCCGCTGATGCTTGTGGTGAAGGAAGTGTAGTGGTGAGCTTCGAAGATACAAACGCACCAGCTGGTGCATCATCAGTATCAATAGTTGATCCTATTACGCTTCCAGGTGGAGGTCCGGTAATAGGAGGTGAAGAAGTAACTTATACTTTTGCCGTAGGTACGACCACAGTGATCTATACTTTAACAGATGATTCTGGTAATATCTCTACTTGTAGTTTCCAAGTAACAGTGGTAGATGATGAAGCTCCGATGTGGGCTGACGGATTAGGTGCTGATAACATCTGTACAGATATCAATGTTGCTTTAGAAGGTGGACAATGTACTACATTAGTCAACTATCCTGATCTTCTAGGTTTAGGAAATGCAGATCCATTAGTAACGGATAATTGTGGTGTCGTAGATATTACATTCTCTCCAGAAGCTGGATATGATTTCCCAATCGGTACTACGGAAGTAACTGTAGTAATTATTGATGCTGCTGGCAATGAATTGATGTGCTCATTCAATGTAATTGTACTGGAGTATGAAGTAGAAGATGGAGCCGCACTAGTATGTAACGGTAATCTTAATTTATCACTCGGAGCAGATTGTACTGCTATCATCAATGCAGATATGATACTTGAGGGTAGCGATTACGGATGTTATGATGATTATGAAATCACTCTTACTAATGGCGCTGGACAAGAAATTGGAAGCTCCGCAGATGGTACGAATTTCGTCGGACTAGATGAAGTGGGACAAACCATTACTGCGACTATTTGTTCTCCTGGTTCAGTGACTAATTGTTGTTCAACTCAGATACTTGTTGAACTCAAATTAATACCTGAGGTTGAATATCCTGCGGATACATTGATCTTCTGTAATAATGATATTATTCCAGATTCACTTGGATATCCTGAGATACTCACATGCGAACAAGAGATAAATATTACGTACAGTGATGACTTTGTTGACTTTGGTCTATGTAATGACCCAAGAGCAGAGATTATTCGTACTTGGACAATTACTGACGAAAGTAATCATATACTTCAAGGGACTCAAACAATTACTATTGGTGCATTTGATCTTGACAATGTAGAATTCCCTGAAGATCAGACGATCCTTACGGCACTTGATTGTGATGAAGCCGCAGATAATCCTTCAATCATGCATCCTGATAGTACTGGATATCCATTGATCAATGGTCAAGAAATTCAATTAGGATCAGATGGACTTTGCATGGTATCATGGAATTGGGATGATCAGATATTATTTATCTGTGACGGTAGTTACGAGATACTTCGTAAATGGTTTGTAAGAGATATGTGTGCTCCAGTTGACAATGGAGTCAACCCTATCGAGCATTATCAAATCATAAAAGTATTGGATACTTCGGCACCTATCTTTAAGGAATGTCCAAATGATGTAACTGTAAGTTCTGACCCTTGGACATGTAGTGCGAGCTACACCATTCCAGATCTCACTGACTTTATAGAAGATGATTGTGGTGGCCTGAAGGATATTTCTGCAACTGTTTCTCAAGGTACCGTAATTCAGAATCTTGACGGAACATTCAAGTTGACTAATATGGCAGCGGGTGATCATATAGTGCGTATCAGAGCTAAAGATTTCTGTAGCAATTATGCAGAATGTAGCTTCACTATTACCGTAAAAGATCTTGCTGCTCCACAGGTGATCTGTAAACAAAATATCATCGTAGGATTAACTTCTCCTGGTGTTGCTAAACTATACCCTGAGAATATTGACAACGGTTCTTTTGATGGTTGCAGTGATATCTTTATGCAGATTTACAGAGATAGTGACAACTGTGATATTCCAGAAAATATTATTCCTGGTGAATTCGTACAATTCTGTTGTGCTGACCTTGTGGATACTATCCATATGGTGACTCTTAGAGTTTGGGATGATGCTGATGGAAATGGAATATTTGGATCTGAAGGTGATCAATATAGCGAATGCGATGTACAAGTTACTGTAGAAGAAAAGACTCCTCCTTCAATGGTTTGTCCGCCAGAAATTACAATCAATTGTGATGATGATAAAGATGATTTATCTATCACTGGACAACCTACGATACTATCTAGTTGTGTAGATCGTACACTCAGTTATGAAGATGTAACCAGCAATCTAAATGATTGTGGTGTCGGATTCATCATAAGAGTATGGACTGTAGATGGTACTAATGTGAGTTGTAATCAACGAATCAATGTAGAAGGTTATGCTCCTTTTGCGGGTGACATCGATTGGCCAAATGATTTCGAAGGTGACTGTCTTGATAATGTTCCAGTTACTGCTCCAGTAATCAACGCAGGTTTCTGTGACTTACTGGGATGGGATGTAGATGTAGATACTTTCAACTTTACTGAAGGCGTTTGCTACAAAATCCTACGTAACTATACAGTGATAGATTGGTGTACTTATGATGTTAATAATCCTTCTGCAGGTGGCATTTGGACCCATACTCAGATTATCAAAATATCTGATGATTCTGCGCCAACCATTGACAACTGTGACGCAATCACTGTAGATCTCTTATCTCAAGGTTGTATCGGAGATGTAGAAGTTTCTGCTTCTGCTACTGACATGGCTTGTGGCATCAATGCTCCTTTGACTTGGACGTATCAAGTAGATACTAACTGGGATGGTGTTTTCGATATCCAAGAGACAGTAACTGGAGATAGCGTAACTGTTATACTAGAAGATCTTGCTACAGCAACCTATGATGTAGTTTGGAAAGTATCTGATGGTTGTGGTAATGTGTCTACTTGTACTCAAGTTGTGACTGTTAGAGATGGTAAAGCACCTACACCGTATTGTTACTCTGATATAGTTACAGTATTAATGGAGGGTTCTGCTAGTATTGGTATCTGGGCTACTGACTTTAATGTAGCTAGTAACGATAACTGTACCGCACAGTTAGATCTAGTTTATTCATTCTCTGGTGAAAGCTACGTGCCATCTATCACTTATACGTGTGCCGATATCGAAAACGGTGTATCACAAGTATTTGACTTAGAAATGTGGGTCATGGACGAAAGTGGAAACCAAGACTTCTGTATGGTTCAAGTGGAGATTCAAGATAATCAGAATCTCTGTGAAGACAGCGTAAATGGAATCGTAACCGTCGAAGGTAGAATCGCTACTGAGGATGAGAAAGAAATCGAAGATGTTGAAGTAGTTATAGAAACATTCTATACTGAGTATCCTCATATTGATAGCACAGATGTAATGGGTGAATATTCATTCCCTACTAATCCTGCTAATTACAACTACGAACTCTCAGCAACTAGAAACACTAGTTTCTTAGAAGGTGTAAGTACTCTGGATCTTATCTTGATTCAAGATCACATATTAGCATTTAATCCATTTACATCGCCTTACAAAGTCATTGCAGCAGATATCAATGATGATGAGAAAGTGAGTTCTGTAGATATCGTTCAATTGCGTAAGCTTGTGCTTGGAGTCATTGATAGTATCCCTAACGCATCTTGGAGATTTGTCGATAGCGATCATGAATTCTTCGATATAGATGAACCGTTCCCATTCCCTGAAGTATTGGAATATGACGAATTATTAGAAAGTGTAGATTATGCAGATTTCGTAGCGGTTAAGATCGGTGATGTCAATAGTTCTTACAATCCAGGATTTACGGGTATAGGTACTGCAGACACAAGATCTGACAACAACTATCTTATCAACGTAACGCAAATCAAACTTGACGATGATAATGTAAGACTTGAATTTAGAGCATCTGAGACTGGAGTTATCAAAGGACTACAAGCTCAGATCCAATCTAATATTGCAATTACTTCCATCGAAAGTGGAAGTATGGAAATCAACGAGAGTAATATGTATCAACCTCAAACTGAAGAAATGCGTATCGCATGGAATCATCTAATCGGTAGCTATGTCACTCAAAACGAAATCCTATTTACTTTAGATCTAGATGCTTCAGAAATTAATGATAGAGATATTCAATTGATTGCTACTCAAATGAGACCTGAGATATATACTGGAGAATCTGTAGAGATTAGAGATCTACAAATCCAATGGATCGATGGTTCAGATCTAAGCGCATATGCTCTTTATCAAAACGAACCTAATCCATTCGTTACTGAGACTAGTATAGGATTTAGTCTAGCCAAAGAAAGTGATGTAACTATTACTATCTATGATGCGACTGGAAAAACATTCCAAACTATCTCTGGTCAATACCAAGCTGGTAAGCATAATGCTGTAGTCAAATCAGATGGACTTCCTGCAAGTGGCGTTTTATACTACAAACTAGTTGCCGGAGAATTCGAAAGCGTGAGAAGTATGATTAAAGTTGAGTAGAATATAATTTCAACCATAACCAAAGAATAAATAGCCCAACAATTTAATATTGTTGGGCTATTTATAAATTACGAATTACTACTTGAAACAAGACTGTGACAAATTACTTAACTCCAATAAAAACATCAGCTTCACCGTTCTCAATTGGATATGCCTTATTTCCATACAATTCGAAATCTACCTGAAATGTGCGATCAATATCTGCTTTCCATATTTCCGTCCATACTTCCCAAAGAGCTTTGCCTGTAAGGTCACCTTTAGCTAAATACTTTTTATAATCACTACTAGGTACAGTAATTCCTTTCATGCCATTTGGTATATTTTTAAGATCAGGAACCTTATACCCTACAAGACAAGTATACGGCTCCATATGATCACCCTCATATTCCAAATATGCACAAATAATATCGTCACTTAATCTATTTAATACTTTTTGACCAGTATCTTCTCGCATAAATTTCTGCCATAATTCAGGAATATCTTTGGCAGCCTGTTGATCACGATTACATGTTTTTGTATAGACTCCTACAACATGAAATTCATCTAATTTTGTCTTACTCATTTTATTTGCTTTTTGATTAATAATCGCAAATCTAGAGTCTGAATGTGACAACCCTATGTCAGGGGTGTTCCAAGATCTTGTTTTCATATATTCAAAATAATTTTTCAGATCAAAATCTCTTTGATCAAATGAACTATCTAAAAATATAATTTTATTGATTCTGTCTAATCGGAATTCTCTAAACTCCTCTCTAAGTCTACACCATGCAATCACGACCCAGTTCTCTTTGGTGTGATAAATAGCTAAAGGTTCAATGACTCTAACTGTAACCTCATTCTTTATTAAAGAATTATAATGCAACTGAATACAGCGAGATTTGGTAATGGCAGATTGTATATTAAGAAGACTATCACTGGTAGTGTGATTCCTGAAATTCGTAACACTGGCAATTCGATTTGATAGCAATTGACTTCTATCTTTTTGATTATACCTAAGTACTGCCTTTATCTTATCAAGAGCTTTACTATGTGCTTCGATGAGAGATTTATCTTTATTCCTTGCGATGATCTTCTCAGCAGTTATCAATGCTGCAGCCTCTTCCTCAGTAAACATCACTGGGGGCAGATTATATCCTTCCATCAGCTTATACCCTTTTCCTTCTTCAGTGTATATTGGCACTCCAGAATCAATTAAAGATTTAACATCTCTATAGATTGTACGTTTACTTACATCAAATTTTTCAGACAATTCTGTTGATGTAACCATCGATTTTGTCTGTAAGAATGTAAGGATAGAGGTAAGTCTTGAAAGTCTGTTGAGATCTTGTGAGTCCTTCATCCAGTAAAACTATAAAAGAAAAGATACACAAGCAGAATATCACCAAAAATAAACCAAGAACTACGATATTAAGATTAGATAATTAAGCAATTATCACCTACACTAAATTACCAGCTATTAGCTTCAGCAAAAAAGTTTCTCTTTCTATTGATAAGCCCTTTTTGGCACTAGTGGCCATTGTCTTAATATTATGCTCTATAGCTTCGTGAATATTAACCCAAGACGCACTCATACCGTTTCTAATTTCATGGGATTCCATATTAGATGCTCCGAGTTCCTTGTTAATGTCACAAGTATAGCAATACGAAATCATATGTTGAATATCATAATCTGGTTTATACCATGGGCGATACTCCTCATACGCGCCAAAGGGCCTAACATTGATTATGTTTTGAGCTCCTGTTTCTTCACTCAGTTCTCTTATCATGCCTTCTACCTTATCTTCTCCTTTATCAAGACCACCACCTGGAAGGCTATAATCTTCATAACGTTCTGTATACAACAGCAGGATAGATTCATCTTGGATTGCAATCCCTCTAGTGGCCAATCTAGTGAAAATTGATTTATTCACTAGCGATGTAACTTCCGGATGATAATGAGTTTTCAGTATATGCATTAGTGAGAATATAAAATATGACGTGTCCTTAAATGTAAAATAACTATAAGAAATGAATACCAATAGATAAGAAAAATTCTAATCCCCTTTCAAAAAAGCAAGAACCTCGTGTCCGTTTCTATCTTCTAAAATCAAATTCAAACCTTCCAATCTATATGAAGTTACCAAATCCAATTGCCTATTGTATTGATCTGCAGCCTCTATATCAGGGCACATTTTTTTGGTAGAAGCTATATTGCCAATAGCAATTTGATTAGCTGTTACTAAGTCTAACGTTCCAGAATATTCATTACAACCATCACTACCATAGACTTTGTTTTCTGTCAGATTTATTTCCAATCTAGGTATTGGCGTCATTCTATTAATAGGATTTCCCCCAATACGAATTGCTATCCAAATATCGTGTAATTGAACTCGTGGCTTAGATACTACAGCTCTTTGAAAAGATAAGATAATATTATCTTTTTCATCCAAAAGTGAGAACTCATTATCATTCAAAGTATAGGAATATGTTTCACTTAATGCATCAAAATAATCTTGCTCAATATTATTATTTAAGCAAGCCATTCTAGTACTTACTATTTT
>CALKJD010000070.1 GCA_937995755.1 uncultured Saprospiraceae bacterium
CTACATAGATCCAGCTACGCCTACACAATGGGTTCCATATCTTAAACAAGGTGTCAATGATTGGCAATCAGCATTTGAGAAAGTAGGTTTCAAAAATGCGATCATGGCCAAAGAGGCACCTACCAAAGAAGAAGATCCAGATTGGTCTCCAGAAGATACGAGGTACTCAGTGATCAGATATGTATCTACAGATATTCAAAATGCAATGGGGCCACACGTACATGATCCACGTACTGGAGAGATATTAGAGTCAGATATAATCTGGTACCATAACGTTATGAAACTTTTGAGAAATTGGTTTTTCATTCAGACATCCGCGATCAACCCTGAAGCCAGAGGAGAAAACTTCAAAGTAGAAACAATGGGCCGATTGATACAATTTGTATCCGCTCACGAAGTCGGACATACACTAGGTCTTCCACACAATATGGGCGCAAGTGTCGCCTATCCTGTAGATTCTTTGCGATCAGTAAGTTTTACTCAGAAGATGGGTACTGCACCTAGTATCATGGACTATGCAAGATTTAACTATGTAGCACAACCAGAAGACGGAAATGTAGGCTTGATGCCTAACATAGGTACATATGATGACTGGTCGATCTATTATGGTTACAAATGGAATGGTGATCAAACTAAAGATGAAGAAAGAGCAGAATGGAATCGCCTCATCAAAGAAAAAGCTGACGATCCATTGTATAGATATGGTAGACAAAGAGGATTACCTCTGGATCCAAGTGCACAGACAGAAGATCTTGGAGATGACTCTATGCTAGCCAGTGAGTATGGTATCAAAAATCTGAAACGTGTCGTTCCAAAAATTGCAGAATGGACATACGTCGAAGGCAAAGAATATGATGAGCAAAAGGATTTATACAATCAAGTGTTTGGACAGTTTAGAAGATATATGGGTCATGTAGTAGCTAACATTGGTGGTGTGATTGAAATCAATACTACTCAAGATCAAGACAAAGCGACTTACACACATGTAGGTAAAAGTAAGCAGATGAGAGCATTGACATTCTTAGACAAGCAACTCTTCGATACTCCTACTTGGTTGATCAATCAAGATTTAGCAAGAAGGTTTGAAGCAGATGGAATCGTAGATCGTATCAAAGGACTACAGAATGCTACTCTAGGACAAGTATTTAATTTTGGTAGATTAAATCGTATGTCTGAAAACGAATCTTTAAATGGACAAGAAGCGTATACCGTTTTCAATCTGTATGATGATACTCGCAATATGATCATGAGTAAAAATACTGGATCTATCTATAATAGAAACCTTCAAAGACTGTATGTAGATAAACTATCAGAAATTTTAGCGTCTGAAGATGATAAAGCAAACATAAGCGATATCAAAACTGGAGCTAGAGGCACTCTTTATACCATATACAAAAATCTAAAAGTAAAAGATAAAATGGAAAGCATGAGTCGCATGCATCTACTAGATCTAAAACAACGAATAGGTGAAGTCTTAGATATGGAAGATTAACAGAGAACGGCTATTTTAGTCGAAGTTAACAAACCTAAAAGACCTCTGAAATACAATACTTCAGAGGTCTTTTTTTAATCGTTTTTTTTGCTAATCTGTTTTAACAAAACTCATATTATAATACTCGTTTCCACTTTCAACAACGAGGTGATATAATCCATTATCAAGTTGAGAAATTCCAATACTATTAGATTCCAAATTCATATCTAGTACTTTCTTTCCTGTTACATCAAATACCTGAACGGATACCTTCTCTTCGTAAGCTACATTATCTAAATAGAGTAATTGGCTAGCAGGATTAGGGTATAACTTCACCTCTCTCCTACTCTTTGAAATATCAGCTTTACAATATCTGAATAAGTATATCTCCCATCTACATCTACTTGCTTAATTCTATAGTAATTGGTTTGTGGCGACGGATCCTTATGTTGCCACGTATAATGATTCTCACCGATTTGACTATTAGAATGCAACTCAGCTATAGGTTTAAAACCAAAAGCTTTATCGCTCCATTCTACGAAGAAGTTTTCTGTATTAATTTCATCCGAAGTCGACCATAAAACTTCTATTTCATCTCCTCTCGTTTCTGCCCTTACATTATTCCATTTTAAGGTAAGAAATGCATCATCTTTAAACACACAACCCTCTATCGTTATTCCCTTTAACGTAGATTGCAATGTCATAACAGAAGTGGATTGTACATTAGCTCTAATACCGTCATCTGGAGCGACACCAGAACCATCATCCAGACTCGCCGGACTCGCAATATCTTCACCGTATACTATCAACTTAAATCCACTAACTATTGCATTTGCATTGAGCCCTGCGTCTGTTTGCGCATTGCTAGAAGACGAATTGAAGCTACCATCTGTTCCTGCTATTAAATCTCCTAATCATAAAAATACGATCACTTTATCATGGTCAAAATCGTACATTAAATCAAACCATAAAAAAATCGAATCCATTTCTTGATGCATTATAATAGTATTATCACAATCATAATTATGAGTCTATTCCTATCAATTCATTACACATTTATTGATCACGAAACATCGTAATCCCCTTTCTACTTTTCACAAATATTATAACTTGTGACCTTATAGATGAAATCACATGACTTTATATACTATCGCTATAATTTTCTTTTTGATCGCCATGCTTTATGCCTCGGTAGGCTTTGGTGGGGGATCTAGTTATATAGCAATACTATTACTTGCAGGTCTAGCTATCGAAGAAGTGAGATTAGTAGCATTGATCTGCAATATAATAGTAGTATTAGGTGCTTGTATCAATTATAATCGCGCAGACATGATACCTTGGAAAAAAGTGCTTCCGATTGTATTACTCAGTGTCCCTTTAGCATTTGTAGGTGGAATGATACAGCTAGACAATACCTTATACCGTCTTCTGGCTGGTATCATGTTGGTCATCGCCGCATTACTAATGATCAAACCCATGAAAGCCAATAGCCGTCCGATGAACGAGCTCTCTACCCTACAAATATCTAGCATTGGAAGCATTATAGGATTTATATCCGGACTAATAGGAATAGGAGGAGGTATTTTCCTATCCCCAATACTTAATATTTTAAGATGGCAAACCGTAAAAACCATCAGTGTAACTGCGAGTGTATTCATTCTATTCAATTCTGTCGCAGGTATAGCCGGTCAACTGACTAATGATATAAGTATCAATGGGAAACAAATCATAACACTGGGCTGTGCGGTATTGATAGGCGGACAGATAGGCAATTATCTAAACATAAAACTTCTATCACCGATTACTGTTAAAGTATTAACTGCTATATTGGTTGGTGTAGCAGGAATCAGATTTATCGTTACTAATATTTAAAGAAGATGATACATATCAAATGTTTCGGTATAGCCAAAGAGATTGTAGATAGTGAACTCGCTAAAATAGAGGCTGACAAAATTACAGTAGCTGATCTCCGTAAGAAAATGAATGCCGATTATAAAGCATTCACACAAATCAATGGTTATATGGTAGCCGTAAATCAAGAATACGCCACGGACGATCAAATTATTAATTCAGGAGATGAAGTAGCAATCATTCCACCAGTAAGCGGAGGTTAGTTATGGAGAGTTTAATCAATGTATATATCAGTGAGAACCCATTATCAATAGATCAAGTTTACCAAGGTGCCGTAAATGAAACCTGTGGAGGCATCTGTCTATTTATAGGTACCGTACGCAATAGAAATAAAGGTAAGGAAGTTACGCATTTAGACTTTGAAACTTACACTCCCATGGCGCTTAAGGAAATGAAAAAAATAGCTGAGCAAGCCATAGAAAAATTTGGCGTCAAGCATGTCAGCATTTTTCACAGAAGTGGCTATGTAGGTATCAAAGATATTGCTGTCATCATTGCCGTGACTTCTGTACATCGTGATGCTTGTTTCCAAGCTTGCCAATATGCTATCGACACACTCAAAGAAACGGTACCGATCTGGAAAAAGGAGTTTTTAGAAGATGGCAGCTATTGGGTGGGTGCGCGACCATAACACCCTACTCATATCTAAAACATCTTTTTTATGTCTACAATTAGGCCCACTCAGGTACAATAGACTTAAGATGACTTGATTGCTCTGCCAAACGTAGATCATAGAGATAGCTAAATTCCTCAAAATAAGAAATGACCATTTGATCCCAACTAAAATTATTTAAAACAAAATCTTTAGCTCTTTTCCCCTGCACTTGAAGATCGATTTGACCTGATAATAAATAATTGATAGTATCCACCCAAACTTCACTATCTCCAGACTTAATTTTCATTCCGTTCTTACCGCTAACTATAGCATCCTTAATACCTTCAATATCAGAAGCTAATACTATTTTATTTCTAAGGTTGGCTTCTAAACTTACTAGACCAAAACCTTCATAATCACCTTCTATTGTTATATTAGGCATGACTACAATATCTGCTATGGAAATACAACTCATCATCATAGGAAAAGATAATCTACCGAGATGAAAAAATCTCCCCTTGTATTCTTCATCCATTTTGAGCTGCATCAGAGATTGAGTATCACTAGGAAAGCCTAACATTAAATTAATTTGATGAGACCAAGACTGAGGCAACTTATTGATTAGTCTATAAATTAGACTTTGATCTTCATTCATAGGTCCTATTACAATATAGATCACATCCTTTGGCAATTTCCTCAAAACATTTTTCACAAACCAAGAAAACCCTTTACGTTTTACCGCTCTACCCGAACTTACAATGATGCGCTTATCTGTATCGATATTAAGCTCTTCAAACAAATAGGACAACCATTCTTTATCTACTGGTATATCCGTAATATTTTCCTCTACTCCATTCAGAATAGTTTTCACTTGACTGTGCCACAACCCCCTCATCAAACATTCTTTCTCTGTAGATGTACTCACGGCAATAATACGATGATACTTTTTAAGTCTAGGGACTAGATACTTCTGATATATCACATTGGGAAAAGTTATATCCAATCCATGAATCGTACAAGATAGTTTGTACTTCTTCTTATTTCTAATAAATGAACATAGTATACCAATCAATCCATCGTTAGCATGTATGACAGAGATGTTAGGATTTTGAGACAAATATAAATTCACTTTCCATATCAATGAAATATACCACCAAATCAATGACTGTCCTGGCTCCGGCTTAATCAAGTGTACCTCAGCTAAGTCTCTCATGCCTTCTACTAAGTGAAAACTTTGACGCTCCATTCCTCCTATTGAGGGTGGATATTTATGTGTGACGAATAAAACTTCCAATTTGATTGAATTTTAATTTAACAAATAAATGATATATAGAAAACATTATTAAGCCTAACCCTATCCAAATGACTTGTTTTAGTCTTCTAATAATAGATGCAGTAATCCAAACAGAACCACTTGCAATTCCTAGTACAGTAAAAATAAATTTCATACTAAATTCCTCGACCCCTATTTGCCCTGGAATAAAAGCACCACCAACCTTCATCGTCGACACACTTATATCTGCGATTAATGAGGAAACAAAAGAAACATCTGCGCCAACAAAATATAAAATGAGATATAATTCTAGCCCACCAACAAGCCAATGAAGCGTACTGAATAAAAATATTAATATAAGATCAAGAGGACGGTGAAATAGGTTTTGCAATAAAACGACGCATCTTAAAAAAGTGATTTTGCTCCGTAAAATACCTCTTGCATGCAATACTTGTACTAGTCCTGGAATCAGATATCTAATCATAGAAAATAGCAAACCCAATAAAACGATAGATCCTAACACTACTCCGATCAAAGTATCGCCTTTAATAATAGCCAAATCAAAGGCTAACGTAAAATATATAGCTACTAAAATCATCAAGAGCACCTGACTTGTTATTAGAATAAGTCTTGAAACCAATACACTATTAACCGCCACATGTTTTGAAATACTTTTCTTCTTGAGATAATAAATTTTCAATGCATCACCCCCCACTACACTAATCGGATTAACCAAAGCAACAGACTCAGTAAATAATCTCAGAAGTAACAGATAAATATTAGATATGCTCTCCTTAGAATTCAAGAAACACATTTTCCATGCTGCAGTAGCTAGAATAGAAGATAGTAAGTAGCATATTAATATAAATAGAAAATTCCAACCTACACTTTTTAAATTAGCGCGTATTTCCTCTACACCAATCACATTGACAAAGTGAAATAGCACCATTAACATTATGGCTCCTAATAGATAGTTGATAATTTTAAACCTATACTTCATTAGCCACTTAAGCATATACTGAGTAATACGATTGAGATAAGTTCTTTAAGTCATTACAATATATATCCGCTAATTGCTGCCAGCTAAAGGACTTGACATGCAATAATGCTTTATTAATAATTTGTCTTCTTAGAACATCATTTCGCAATAGCAACTCTAGACGTTCAACATACTCCGTAGGCTTATGACTATCGCATAAAAAACCTGACTCTCCATCTACTAATATTCCAACTGGGCCACCAGCGTTTGCAGAAACAACTGGTAGTCCTGATGCCATCGCTTCTAACACTACATTTCCAAAACTCTCTGTATCTGAAGGAAATAAAAATACATCTGAAGACGCATATATAATTGATAGTACATCATGCTTGACATTTCCTAAAAATATGGCGCAAGGCATACGTAACTGCAACTCTTCCATAGCCGCTCCAGATCCAGCTATTACCATATTATAGGCCGTATGATCTATCATATTATAGACAGCGATCAGCGTTTTAAGATTCTTTTCCCATACCAATCTACTAGCAAACAACAAGTTCTTCTTCTTATTTCCTGTAATATTATACATATAGCTCAGTGACCGTTTCCGAGGACTAAACATATCCAAATCTATCCCTCTCTGCCATATCTTAAAATGATTAGTTTTAAAGCCAAGCTTATTGAGATTATCTGCAATCTCTCTTACAGGAATGTATACAATGTCACATTGATCATATATCAGTTTACTAACATGACTTACATATCGTTCACCAGCAGGGATAAGGCTAGGCAGATTTCTCAAGTAATACTTTACATAAGATATATAGTGTGTATGATAAATACTTACTGTAGGTATTTGATGCGCCATAGCATATTCACAAGCGAATTTTCCAAGTAACGAAGGATTGGCTATATGAATTACATCTGGAGCAAAAGCATCAATTTGATTCGTTAACTTTCTTCTAATCAAATGAGGAATAGCCATCTTATAAGGCTTATTAGTAGGAATAGGTATTGATGGAATATATATCGATTCAAAATTTTCGATCGCTCCTTCTGTATCTGATCCTGTCAAAAACAAAAATTCAAATTGATCTTTAGGAATATGCCTAATCAATTGCTGAATAGTACGAGAGTAACCATCTAACTTCTCTAATAGCATATCAGCAAAAAAAGCAACCTTGATCTTTCTCATAACTCTATTTGTGGCGATATATGAATGCTAATCCGAAAATCACATTGCACTCATTACCCTGTGAAATAATAATCTACTTATTACAATATCACAAAAGTATCGTATCAACATTGATTGAATATTAGCCCAAGAAAATATAAACGTGATATAAAAATCTCCTTAATGTTAAGAGATTTAATTCTTCTGAAATTTGATAATATACAATTCTTCTTCAGGCATCATCAAATTAAAATAATGGATAGACCTTGCACATATAAATAAGTTATTTAAAAAATACTACAAAGAGTAGCTTTCTAACTTCAAAAAATTTAAATATGTACAAGCTATTATTCCTTTTATTATTCTCCTTGACTATCATCAAAAAAAAATATACAAATGATATCTCGCCCAACGAAATCAGACAAACCCAAAACAAAAATTCACTTTTCAAAAACGAATTAAGTATTCTCAGTCTTAATACTTGGGGCTTACCTATAAAACTTGCAGGACACGATCAAGAATCACGATTCCATAGAATGCCTACTGCAATCACTCATACGTCTGCAGATATTGTATGTCTCCAAGAATGCTTCTCTAAATCACTAAGAGACAAACTAAAAGAAAACTTAACTCCATATTACGAAGATGTGACTGATATAGACTGCGATAGAACATGGAAAGGTCTACTTAATATGGATTGTTATGGAGGATTAGTTACCATGTCATCTTATCCTATAATTCAAGAAGAATTTGTTCCATTTACTGACGGCAACCATATGGGAATCATCGAAAAAATAGGAGCTAAAGGATTCCTAATCACCACGATCGATTTAGCTGTTGACACCATCAACATCGTTAATACACATCTATATTCCGGAAACAACAGCAAAGCAGAAAAGAGTCGACTTTTACAAGTTTTGCAAATAGAAAGTCATCTGAAAGGTTATCTTAAAAAACATCCTCACAATACTATAATAGTAGGAGACCTTAACATTGCCCATCCTGATATAGCGATGATCAATGATCATATAGAACTATCTCCTACTTACACTTACCTAGAATCCAATATGTGTCTACTCGATAGTAAAAAAGAACTATCTGATAGAGATTTCACTATGGATCCAAATCAAAACCCATACTCAAGTCATAAAGATGGTGGACGACAAAAACTAGACTACTGTATGATTTTAGATTGCAATCCATTTAAATCAATTTCTTTTATTGAAAGCAATGTAGTCTTATCAGGTGACAATGCCGTATCAGATCATATGGGATTACTTTCAAGAGTACATCTAAGCAATCAAAGTAATGCACTAGCCTCAGAAATAGAATTGCACAGAGAGTAATTTTGTAGGTAGTACTTTCACTAAAAAACTAATGGCTTGCCTTCTCAATTAAAGGTAAAGTATTTAGAGTTCCTTTTACTCTACCTCACCTACTATCATGATGGCATGGCGATATGATATAGAAACATCTTTCTTACTATCTAACTGCAAATAATAAATGCCTGATACTACATTAGTGATTTCGCAATTAGCGATTCCATTACTAGTTGATGTCACTTGAATTTTGTCATCTAGTATCTCACCTTGTAGACTTACAAGTTTTAAACTATACTCTGACCAATCGTTGATATCAGCAGTAATAGTACATTTGCTCAACGTCGGATTAGGAAATACATCAATATTAGAAGATGCAATTTCAGTAACTGCAGTCAATGAAAGTATATAATCTACAGATGTAAATCCGCATCCATTGGCGTCAGTAATCACCGCATGATATATACCTTCAGCCAGATTATCTATATCTTCTGTTTCTGCAATAACAGCTTCACCGAGATACCAAACAACATCATATGGAGCAGTACCTCCTTCGATGGTTATATCAATCAGACCACTTCCCATATCATCTATACTCATAGTCTCTAATTGCACAGATATCTGCTCAGGAGAGGCTATACTCAATGCAGTCTCTGTACTACACCCATTGACATCTGTAACCGTCAGCGAATAATTACCTGCCGCTAAATCTGTCACTTTAGCAAGTGACTCTGTAAGACCATCCCAAGCAAATTCATAGGGCTCTGTGCCCCCTTCTACAAAAGCGCAAAGTATTCCATCCTGACTTTCATAACAAGTCAAATCGCTAGCCATAGAAGAAGCAATACTTAA
This sequence comes from uncultured Saprospiraceae bacterium, assembly GCA_937995755.1. Classification (GTDB taxonomy): domain Bacteria; phylum Bacteroidota; class Bacteroidia; order Chitinophagales; family Saprospiraceae; genus UBA1994. The sequence goes on from CALKJD010000070.1 coordinate 9,575, forward strand.
AACTTGTGGACTGGTTACGTCAATTGATAATTCCTCTGAACATCCATTTTCATCGGTAGCTGTTACTTTATAATTTCCTACGGTTAGATTAGACATCGTAGATTCCATCGATCCATCTTCCCAACTAAATTGGATTACACCGGTTCCGCCTATCGCTTCTAAAGCTATAGCTCCATTAATTCCTCCTTCGCAACTTACCGGTTCTATTGTTGCTTCAACAATGATCTTTTCAGGTTCTAATATTGTGTATTGCTGTATCTTATTACAGCCATTGTCTGCGTATACAGTTACACTATAATCACCAGCTGCAAGATCAGTAACTGTCAAGCTCTCAGCTCCAGTACTCCACAATACCGCTTCGATAGATATATCATTACTCGCTACAGAAAGTGACGCATCCTCCGAGCCAAAGCAAGTGATTTCTGTCTCTGCTACCAATATGGAAAATACGCAATTCACTTCTGAAACGCTAAATGTTTTCACGCTTTCACACCCATTAAAATCGGTGACTGTAACACTATGCTCACCTGGGCTTAGATTAGACACAGAACTTGCAGTCCCACCTGAGGACCATAAAAAACGATAAGGCAATGTACCACCTGACGCTGTTATGCTAGCTGTACCATCATTAGATCCAGCAGTAGTTTCATCTGTCGCTGAAACGATAGTAGTCAATTGATTAGGTGCAAGTATTTCTATATCTTGATAAATATAACATGCTCTAGCATCGGTAATTTTAACAGTATACATACCTGAAGAAAGTGCAGTCTGTACTGGTGCATCATCAGTAGTATGAGACCACTCGTAATTATATGGACCGACGCCTCCAGAAATATCTAAAGCTATACTTCCATCTTCAGCATCCATACAACTTAAATACTCAGCAAATGGAATCACTTCTAGATTACAATCATCAGATTGACAATTAACAACACCTTGTACACTTTTTTCGCATCCATCTGCATACTCTGCTACTATGGTATAACTGTCTCCATGGTATAATATATCCTGTGCCGTATTTCCATACAATGTATACTCACTATCAGCTACAATATTTATATCTAGTTGAGCCATTTCATTATCATCACAAGTTACCGAGACATTGAGACTTAGATTTTCCTTTATCGGCATATTTTCAGAAAGCATGATACTTGCTACCCCTTTACCTTCATCATTGTCCGTATATGCAGCGGACAATTGCAAATAGTACATTGATTGAGGCTGTAACCCTTCAATAAGAATTGCTCCGTCGCAACGATCTCTTTGCTGAGTGCACCAAACTTCAGATAAGTCTTCACAAGAACCTTGGTACACAGAAATTGCATACACATATTCAATATCAGTAGTGATATATATATTGACATTATCTAAGGTACTAAACTGCAACCAATGATCACTCCCTACATATATTTCACAACTCGGTTGCACTCCAGAAAAAGTCTGTGCACTGTTATCCAACTCTAATACATCTTCCATACTGACAAACATGGCATCCAAGCAATCATCAGAAATAGATTCACCTTCCTCCTTCGGAACTACTTGTACACATACCTCTCCTTCTATCTTAGAAAACACACCTCCTACTTGTAGGTAGTAATCGGTATTGGCCAATAAATCATTGACAGCAAAACTGCCTCCACTCACCCGCGAATAGATTTCATTATTCGTATTATCAAATACTGTAATGTTTTCGGCGAAAGCTGATTCTACTTTTACATTTAAAGCCGTGTGGTCGCTAGTATTTATCAAATACCAAATATCAGATCTCATCAGATCATTTTCTGCTGGGACCATTCCTTCAACGGACGCATTCGTATTTATAGCTTGTGTACATTCTTCGCCTAGGACTAAAGAAATCGCATTAGCTATGTGATCTTCTATTGAAGCTTCTGGTTTCGCTGGTATATACTCGGCCGCCAAGCAGTTATCCCCTCTTGATAATCCGTAGGTACTCTCTGTACCACTTACTCTTATATAATATGTCTCATTAGCTATGGCGTCAAGAAAGACAGTCTCACCACTAAAACCATGTTCGTCTGCATTGCCACAGAGCTGCGATGTCAATGATGTACAACTTCCAGAAAACACAGTGATCACATCATTATAATTACTTTTATTTTCTATCTTAATAATGCCATTTGCTGGAGCCATTAGTTCGTACCATAATCCACCTATAAGCTGATCTCCGCATCCTCCAAGTGCACCATCCATTACCGCACTTTTATTATTCGAATGAATGCAAGCTTTCCCTATCTCTAGAGGATCTGCATTGGTACATATATCGTTAATCTGTCCTTCGGCTATAATCTTTACGTTATCGATGCCTACCCACCAACCCCAATTATTACCATCGTCATATCGAAATACAACTTGCATAGTACTAGATCGATATGTAGACAGATTCAAACTAATCGACTCGTACACATTAAATTCCTCTCCACCTATAGGATCAGAAAATTCTTCAACTACCGTATAGTCAGAACCATCAAAAACTAAAACAGTAATATTTTCAATATCTGTATATGGTCTGAAAATCAGGTCAAAATCTACATGGAAATTTGCGAATGCCGATCCATCAAATATGGGTGTAAGTAATTCAACTGTGCTAAACGCTGCTTCCTGCCCAATGCCATCATCATCAAAAAACGCAAAGCATGATCCATCCATTGTCGTAGCATTTGCCTTCTCATTTCCAACTTCGCCAAATTGAAACTCGTCATCACCTTCTAGTATATTGGTGGTCCATCCTGTAGGTAATGCACAATCATTAAATTGTTCTTTGATCACAGTAGTACCTGTACCAGAACCAATTACTTCTATATTATCTATCCCTGCCCACCAAGCGTAATGTCCTGCATCATCATATACATACACTAGAGAAAAAGATTCACTTTCTGTTACAAATCTTACATCTACTGACATCGGTGATATCTCACTAAATCTAGTACCTGTCTGATCGTCCTCATCAAATCTTCTTAGCTCTATTCTTGTGCCATCCTCTTCTTCTAGATAGACCGTAAACGAAGAATTTTCATACACTCTAAAATGTACATCAGTACGTAAATAGATCGTCTGAAAATCTGCCGCCTGTATTGTTGGAGATTGTAACTCTGCTCTAAAGTCTGGCATATTATCCCCAAGTATATCATCATCAAATATAACCATACATGTACCATCGATCGAAAGTGAATCACTACTAGTGTTGAGAGGATATGTAAACGTAACCCCAGCATCTTGACCATTAGTTACATTTAGGTTCCATCCATTGGGTAACGCACAATCATTGAAGTCCTCCTGAAAAAGAATCTCTTGAGCAGTTACCGAACTTATGAATACGACTAGAAATAATAGTGTAAAATATTTAGTCATGATCGAGCTTATTGAAGTGGCGGAGTGTAATACATCTTCAATATAATGAGAAAAATCAAATAACTCAATATAACCTCTCCTCTATCCTTCGATTACAGCTGCTTTTGTATCGCAAAGACTACTATCAAAATAAATTTCTAGTACCATAAAGGAATATAACCGTAAGAAAAAACAGCTACCGTAGTATATCTAGTCTACTTGAATTTATATAAGCTGCTATATATCTATTATAATTACTATCTTAGATCGAATCATTATCAATACTAGCTATGATCGCAAACGACTGTGTCACCTCTACTTTAGCTCCATACCAGCCAACAGCTGAAGAGTGGACAAGCGCCAAAGTAGCTCATCTCTATAGAAGCTTCGGATATGGCGCGGACTATGCCACCATACAAGCAGGCCTTCTACTTACGCCCACGGATTTGGTAAATCAACTGCTTAATGAGGCTATAAATAGTCCACAGCCCACAGCATATTATTGGTCTGAATATAATGCAGATGACTATGGTGATGATAGCGATGACGAACAAAGAGATAATTTCAATCAACTAAAAAACGATTGGATCCAAAGAGGTTTTACACATCCATTCCAACAAAAAATGACAATCTTTTGGCATGACCATTTTGCTACAGAAGAGGCGGTGTACAACTGTAATAGATATGTATGGAGATATTACAAACTCATACATGAGATGGCTTTTGGAAATTTTAGAAGCTTCGTCGAACAAATGGGATTAAATGAAGCGATGCTTGTCTATCTCGATGGCAATGATAATCGCGTCGGAGAACCCAATGAAAACTATGCTAGAGAACTCTTAGAGTTATTTACCATGGGCGAAAACAATGGTTATACACAGACAGATATAGAAGAGGTCGCTAGAGCATTAACAGGATGGAGAGTATTAAGATATGAGTGTACCGAAGCGTACTTCCAGTCCAATAGACATGATGAAACGATAAAAACCATTTTTGGACAATCAGGAAATTTTGGGTATGATGATGTGCATGAACTCATATTTTCACTGCGTCAAAATCAAGTCGCTAACTTTATCTGTAAGAAGCTATACCAGCAATTTATTTACAGAGATGTAGATGATGATATCGTATCAGGTATGGCTCAAACTTTTATAGATTCCAATTGGGAAGTCGTGCCTGTACTTAGACAACTATTGAGTAGTGAGCACTTCTATGAAGAAACATTTCGAGGAGCAAAAATAAAATCCCCTGTAGTACTAACTACACAGCTTATTACTACAATAGGTTTAGATGTCAATACAGATCTTATTCCTGAGATATATGAATACCTCAATTATATCAATGAAGAAATGGGACAAGATCTTTTCAATCCACCCAATGTTGCTGGATGGCCAGGATATAGATTTTGGTTGAGCGAAAACTCTTTAGCATTTAGATGGTCGTACTGTCATAATGTAGTAAACGCGTACATAGAAGATTCAGGTTATGAAAAAATTCGATCCCTAGCATTAACAGTCTCTGACTCAAGCAACGATCCTAGAATCATCACTGCATCGTTTGCCAAGCAAGTGTTAGATGTAGATTTAGATGAAAACCTTATAGATGTAGGCACACTATACTTAAAAGCAGGAATCCCTGAAAATTATTTTGAAGATGGTTCGTGGAATCTTAATTGGCAAGAAGCTCCAGATCAATTACTCAATCTGTATAGATATCTAATTCAAATTCCTGAATATCAACTTAGCTAAGCACCCAATCCAATATGTCAAAAAACAATATACACAGCAAAGTACGTAGCAGATATGGGAGTAGCCTCAAAGATGGCAAAGGGCACCAAGACATGCATGAAGCTTCTTCTCGACGAGCATTCTTACGTAACACAGGTTTATTTTCATTAGGCAGCTTAATGGCTATCAATGGTCACGCGATGTCGCAGTTAGCTGTGAATCCCCTTACTATGGGATTATTATCAAATGATACTGATCGAACACTGATATTGATAAGACTAGATGGTGGCAATGATGGTCTCAATACTGTAGTAGAAAGAGGTAATGACGAGTACTATAATATACGACCTACGATTGCTATCAATGAAGCGGACATGTGGAATCTGAGTGATGAAATCGGTATGCCTAATACCACTTTATCATTACAACCTCTATGGGAAGATGGTCGCATGAAAATAATTCATAACGTAGGCTACCCGCAGCCCAACTATAGCCATTTCCGATCAAGTGATATATGGGCAAGTGCCTCAGATAGTGATGAAGTACTTAATACTGGTTGGATAGGTAGAGCAATGGAAGCAGAGTTTGGAAGCTTTTTAGAGACACCCCCAAGTGTTCCTCCAGCCATCCAAATCGGAATCGAAAACAATCTAATCTTTTCCGGATCTAATGCTAACATGTCGCTGTCGATCAGTAACCCTACAGAGTTTTACCGCATTGCACAACAAGGACAACTATACAATACTGCCGAACTCAACAACTGTCCTGATCAGTCCGAACTTAAGTATGCAAGACAGACTGCCAACAACGCATTTAGGTACTCTAGCACCATCCAAGAGGCCTATAGAAAAGGAACTACCAAAAGTGAATATCCTGATAACTACTTAGCAGAACAATTAGCTATAGTCGCCAGATTGATCAAAGGCCAACTAGGGACTAAAGTATATATGGTTACGCTTGGTGGATTTGATACCCATTCGGAACAAAACGAAGGGGGGCATCCAAGATTAATGACTTATCTGAGTGAAGCGATTGCCGCTTTTATGGCGGATATGGATGCAGATAATCTTGGCGAAAAAGTACTCGGAATGACCTTCTCTGAATTTGGAAGAACTATATATGAAAATGGATCTGCAGGTACAGATCATGGAACTGGTGGCCCCATGATAATATTTGGTGGTGAAGAATTAGGAAATGGGTTTGTAGGTACTCCACCAGATCTGATAAATACTGACGACTATGGAGATCCAGACTACGGAGTTGACTTCAGATCTGTATATGGTAGCATCCTTGATGGTTGGCTTGGGATAGATGATAGAGTCGTAGATCATGTGTTAGGTAATCAAGCAAAGATTGATGGTTTAGTACCTCCTGGAGACTTCCCTTCAGGACTCAATGCTCAAGATATATTATTAGGATATAAACCATCCTCTGTACCAGGGCTTATAGATATACAATATTCATTAGCCAAGGGCGCTAATACTCGACTAAGTCTAATCAAACTGAATGGAACACCATATCGAACCTTGTTTGATAGCTATGTAAACAGAGGTAGTTACACTTACACACTCAATCCTCAAAAAGTAGTCGTTGCTTCAGGTAGTTATATGTTAGAACTGAGAAGTAGTGGCAAGACGCACAGGAGGCATATGTTGGTAAAATAGAAAAGATTGACTTGTCATAGTAATAGACATAAGTCCAATAAACACGATTCAATCTCCTTTATGATTTTATACCATTCATGATCTCATCTTCTTCCTTTGTTAATAGTCTGGAATGAATCAAAAACCTAAGACCTAAAGGAATTTCTAAAGAAAAACTAGCGCCACGACCTTCAGTCACATCTACGGTCAAGTGCGTATGTTTCCAATATTCAAATTGATCTTTATTCATATAGAAATTTACTCCTGCAACTTCTCCTAATAAGATATCGCTTTCATCTAGATACATGTCACCTTTTGGAAATATCATAGGAGCAGAGCCATCACAACATCCACCACTTTGGTGAAATATCAAATCGCCATGCTGCTCTTTTAATTGATTAACAATCTTGGTCGCAGCTTCTGTAATTTCAACTCTATTCATGTTTATATCGATTTAATAAAAAAAATGGCTGAACCACTAAAGTAATTCAGCCTAGTACTATAGTACGCATATATCTAGAAGAACCCTAATTTGTTCTTATCATAAGAAATGAGCATATTCTTATTTTGACGGTAATAGTTAAGCATCATCACATGATTTTCTCTACCAAACCCTGACTTTTTATATCCACCAAATGGTGCATGTGCTGGATAAGCATGATAACAATTTACCCAAACCCTTCCTGCTTTTATAGCTCTTGGAATCTGATATAATTGATGTGCATCACGAGTCCAAACACCAGCACCCAATCCATACAAAGTATCATTGGCAATTTCGATTGCCTCTGCTTCATCTTTAAATTTGGTAACACAAACTACAGGACCAAATATCTCCTCTTGGAACACTCTCATCTTATTATGCCCTTCCAAAATAGTCGGCTTAATATAAAACCCATTTGCGCAATCACCATCGAGTGTAGCGGCCTCTCCTCCAGCGAGTACTTTTGCACCTTCTTCTTTTCCTATTTCTAAATAAGATTTAATTTTCTCATATTGATCGTTAGACGCTTGAGCACCTAGCATAGTATTTACATCATAAGGACTCTCCTGAATGATAGCATTTGTTCTTTCTACTACTCGCGCCATGAATGCATCATAGATATCTTCCTGCACTAACATCCTAGAAGGACAAGTACAAACCTCTCCTGCATTAAATGCAAAAAGTACAGCACCCTCTATTGCCTTATCTAAGTAAGCGTCATCCTCATCCATCACTGAATTAAAGAATACATTAGGGGATTTACCACCTAACTCCATAGTTACTGGATTCAGATTCTTTGATGCATATTGCATTATAAGTTGCCCTGTAGTGGTCTCACCCGTAAAAGCTACTTTATCTACTCTCGAACTAGATGCCAACGGCTTTCCTGCTTCTGGCCCAAAACCATGTACGATATTTATTACACCAGGAGGAAATACATCTGCAATCTTCTCCATTAACAATGTGGCTGTAGATGGTGTTTGCTCAGCTGGCTTTAGTATCACACAGTTACCTGTCACCAATGCCGGCGGAAGCTTCCACGAAAGCATTAATAAAGGGAAATTCCAAGGAATAATTTGTGCAACCACACCCAATGGCTCTTTAATATTCATTGATAAAGTATGCTGATCTAACTCAGTAGCACTACCCTCTTCTGTCCTTATACAAGCGGCAAAATACCTCCAGTGATCTACACAAAGCGGAATATCCGCATTCAATGTTTCACGAATTGGTTTACCATTATCACATGTTTCAACTACTGCAAATTCTTCAAGATTAGCCTCTATGATGTCTGCTACCTTATTTAATAAAGTAGCTCTTTCCGTCGCTGATGTATTTCCCCAAGCTTCCTTAGCTGCATTAGCTGCATCTAAGGCCAACTCTACATCCTCCTTCTGCGATCTTGGATATTTTGCGATCAATGTATTATCTATCGGTGATGTATTATCAAAGTATTGACCGCCTATTGGCTCTACAAATTTGCCGTTAATAAAATTGGAATACTTCTCTTTAAATTTCGGTTTTGAATAACTCATATGTACGATTATTTTTGATTAGTAATTAATTGAATCTAGCCTCTAATTCTTAGGTGATTATTAGCTTTTCTAAAGTTATTTCAACATTTACTAACCTATTAGAACATATCTATCATACTCTTGAACATATCAATTTCATTCCTTTTTGTTCATAAATTTCTATATTTTTAAGCATGAAATCTTTGCTCAAACAATACCAGAACGATAGAAAATTAACCACATTAGTAGAGAATAAGACTACTTATGCCGCAGAATACTCCGAATTAAACATTTACGAAACCAACGCCGTAGCAGAAAAAATATCACTAAGATTTAATTTCCCTATTATAGCCAGTATGCTTACCGGAAAGAAAGTCATGCACTTAGAAGGAATCGAATCTTTTGACTTCTATCCGGGTGAGTCAGTTGTGATGCCTACTAACAAAGAGATGGTAATTGACTTCCCTTTAGCTTCCGAAAAGAAACCAACACAATGCCTAGCCCTAGGTATAGACGCTACAAAAATCAATGAAGTAGTAGAAAAATTTAATCACCACGTAGCTATAGAAAATGAAAATAATAATTGGAACCTAGACCATACTGCTTCTCATCTCATTAATAATTTAGCAGTGAATCACTTGGTAGAAAGAATTACCTACACATTTACCAAAAACAATAAATCCAAAGACGTCCTGCTGGATCTAATGATTCAAGAGTTAGTGGTTAGGCTATTACAGACGAAAGCAAAATCGTTGATCATTAATGATGCAAATCAAATTTTCAATGATACTAGAATAGGCTCTGTCATTAAATTTATAAAGAACAACTTCAAGAATACAGACCTTTCCGTAGAGCGTTTAGCAAAAGTTGCTTGCATGAGTACTTCACATTTTCATAAGCAATTTAAAAACACATTAGGAATCTCACCAATAGATTATATCAACTCCGAAAAAATAAAATTTTCTAAAAAATTAATTAAAGAAATGAAAAACTGTAGAATGTCAGAAATCGCTCTTCTTTCAGGATTTAATAACTCAAGCTATTTCAATAGACAGTTTAAGAAGATGGAACTCATGACACCGCAGCAATTTAAAAAGTCAATTTTAATTTGATCCGTTTGATTGTCATATTCATAGTCCAATCTATAGCTCTCGTTTGCTAAAACAGAAGAATCGACTGCTATATTAATTCTCGTCAAAAATAAACTAGCTCTAGACTCTCTATTAGCATTTCTGTACCTCCACTTGATCAGTAATTACTTTCAATACTATACAATTACATATTGCTTCTTAGTAAATTTTACAACTCCAATAGTCAATGTCTGTTGGATAAAACATAGAGTTTATGATTAGATAGCGACAAGACGCAACAACATTACCTAAAGTCAAAAATCACCCTTATGGGCGACAACCGCCCATTTTTCAATCTATAACTTCGTCATTGAATAATTTAACTAATTACTCCAATTATGAAGTCCATTATCTTTACTGCAATAGTATCTCTAATTTCATTGAGCACCTATGCGCAATTCATTACAACTTGGGATGTAGGAACTAACTTACAAATCACAATACCTACATTCCCTGGAGAAACCTATAGCTACGATATAGACTGGGAGAATGATGGTATTATAGATAATACAAACGTAACTGGAGACATAACACATACTTACCCAGTTGGCACTACTACAGTTACAGTAAGCATCACCGGCACTTTCCCTAGGATATATGTCAACAATAATAATTTATCTCGATTTGATATCATGAGTGTAGACCAATGGGGTAATAATCCATGGACTAGCATGGGATCTGCTTTTCGCGGTTGCGCATATTTAGAAATATTAGCGACTGACAAACCTGACTTGTCTAATGTTACTGATTGCTCTTATATGTTTAGATCTGCCAACAATGTAAATGGAGGTCTTGAAAACTGGGAAGTAAATAGTGTAGAGGATTTTTCATTTATGTTTCAATCTACACAAAATTTCAATGGAGACATCTCAAACTGGGAAACTGATTCAGCGATCAACATGACTCAAATGTTTGATAAGGCGTTTGATTTTGATCAAGATATTTCTAGTTGGTATACGGCAGATGTCACTAGTATGTTTGGAATGTTTTTCCAATGTCCAATCGATCAAAACTTAGGGAACTGGGATATCTCTAGTCAGCCTGATATGACCTCCATGTTTTTTGCTGGAAATATGTCTACGAAAAATTATGATTTAATATTGAAAGGATGGGAAAGTCAAGGAGTTAGCAACATCACATTAGGGGCCGGAAGTTTACGTTACTGTAATTCAAAAAATGAAAGAGATGCTCTGATCGCCAATGGATGGACTATAACTGGTGACAATGAATCTTGCGGTACTAATGATTTTATAACCACATGGAATACTACTTTACCTGGAACTTCTAATAATGACCAAATAAAGATTCCTGTTCATGGATCAGCTACATACAATTATGATGTGGACTGGGATAATGATGGTACGTATGATGAATATGGCATTACTGGTTCGGTGACACATACATTCCCTACTAGTGGCATAAAAACAATACGAATCAAAGGAAATTTTCCAAGAATATTTACTGTAGGAAGTACTGATGCAAGAAAATTATTAAGTATAGATCAGTGGGGATGCATCTCATGGACAGATATGACTTTTGCCTTTAGTGGATGTTCTAACATGAATATAGTTGCATCCGATGCACCTGATCTCAGTAATGTGACCAGTCTATCTTCCATGCTGCGATCATGTAATTCGTTAACTGCTTCATTGGATCATTGGGATGTATCCAACATTATTAATTTTTCAAATTGCTTTAGATTTTCCTCCAACTTTAATGGTAATATTTCCAATTGGGATGTGTCCAATGCTTCCCTCATGAGCTTTATGTTTAATTCGGCAACTTCCTTTAATCAAGACCTATCAAATTGGGATGTTAGTGGTGTTGGTACTTTTGAATCTATGTTTGATTCTGCCACAGCAATGAATGCTGATATAAGCAGCTGGAATGTATCTAATGCCAACAACATGAAAGAGATGTTCGAACTTGCCAGTTCATTTAATCAGGATATCTCTGGTTGGGATGTAAGTGGCATCAATAATTTTAATGCAATGTTTAAAGATGCAACTCTCATGGATCAAGATTTAAGTAGTTGGGATCTAAGCGGAGCGACTGACATTAGCAATATGCTAGACCATTCAGGATTTAGTCTCGACAACTATGATAATATGTTGATTACTTGGAACAGCAACTCTCCTCCTACAGGACTGAGCTTAGGTGCTGCTGGACTCAAATGGTGTCTAGGTGACGATGCCAGAGATGCTTTAATCAATATTTCTGGATGGACTATTACCAATGATACAAGATATTGTATGGGTGACATTTCTTCAGACCCAATCCCCCTAGATGTAACTAGAATATGCAATTCAAAAACGGTCAATTTTATTGGATTCACAGATAGTGACTATACGCCTTCGCCTATTTGTGGAAGTGGAACTGAGGACATATGGTTTACTTGTACTGTACCGGCAAGTTCACTTCTCATTCTTGATTTTGAATTTTCGGATGACCACGTAGTAAGCATTTATAAAAATAGTGCAACAGGTTCGTTGATCCAATGTCTTGAAGTTGGCACCAACGAAATGGTTACACTAGAAGAAGATAAAGTAGCTGCTGGAGATATCCTATTTATTCAAGTATATAGAACATCTACAGAAAATGAAATGGGTATATGTGCTTATGATCCTCAGCTCAATTGTACGACTCCCCTATTCCCTTTTGAAGAACAGTTTGTAACTACTGAAGGACTAAACTGGGCTTTTGCTGATACTATTAATGCCGATTCGTATAATGTGTATTTGGGTGGTAATGAACCCTTAGGCCTTATAGGAAACACTACTTCTAATCTAATCACAGTTCCTGCAGACAGTACACGAGAAGAAAGGCTTCTGTACTGGAGAGCAGTACCTGTACGAGATGGTGTGGAGTCGAATAATTGTCCTAACAATAGCTACTTTAACACAGCCATTTCATCTGGTGCGATGGTATGTAATAGAGCCGTACATTTAAAAATAAATAGCGAAACCTGTCAGTATAGCATTCTTCCTTCTGATGTTTCTAATCAAGCTACTATTTTAAATATCTCAGGAATTCCTGCCAACGCCATAGTAAATAATGGAACTGCTAACATTGCTATATTAGCGAATGAGCTACCTTCTACTTTTACAAATCCTATTATTATAGATTCATATTCAACTACCAGTACGATTGGGCGCGGTTGTATTACCGAAGGCTACTTGTCGATGAGTCCTAACTGTGGCATAACTGGCTTTGATAATGATGGTGATGGAATTCCTTTTATAGATGACAACTGTCCTGATACAGCTAATGCCAATCAACTTGACATGGATGGCGATGGAATTGGCGATGTGTGTGACAACTGTCCAAGTGCTTCGAATCCAAGTCAAAGTGATTACGATGGTGATGGCCTAGGTGATGTATGCGACTCCGCAGGTAATCTACAATCAGAAAACAATGTAGGAATAGGTATTAGCGATCCTAATTTTAAGTTAGAAATTGATGGTTCGCTATTCATTAATGCTGATCCAAGCAATGGAGCTTTAGTGTTAAAATCTGCTGACGGTTCTTGCTGGAGAATGATCGCCACTGATGAAGGAACTCTGAATTTGGTAAAGACAGATTGTGGTGATTAATCAAGAAGTAGATGAAACTCAATTATATAAAAAAAACTAATCGATCGAAACCCATCATCTATAACGATTCCTTGATAGGATGTTCTTTTTTGTATTGAACCAAGTAATATCGAAACAGAATATTATATAAACCTATCAATATGAATATCTGCGAGAATAGCACTACAAATATAGCAGCACCATATACTAGCAAAAAAGAAAATAGAAGTAATACAATACTAATCCTAAAGGCTCCTACAAGTGCTTTTAGTCGAATCGATTCGTACACCTGTTTTTCCACTCGTTCTTTAGAGAAGGAGAAAAGTGAAACACCAGCAATAACTAATATTGCCGCCAATTCATCTAAAACATTCGTTTGCGACCACACGAAATATTTAGTCTCAGAGTATGTAGTCACAAACGCAAATGTCTTAAGATTAAACGCATCAGGTTTCCCACCTAAGAAATACAAATAAGCGAATGGAATCGCCAAGAGTATAAAGGCCAAACCTATAAATCGAGCGTAATACGGAAATATCGCTAATTTCATTCTTAGATATTAGCAATATGCTCCAGCATACTTCACTGAACCATCCTCGAAATAAACCGCCAAACCGACTAAACCAAATTTATGATTATAGACGTGTTCTACATACAGTACTCCAGGAGTATGACTATTGTACTTCACTGTTATTACCTTTATCAATATTCCTCCCCATAGATAATCATCTTCAGTAGACTTCCCTACCACTTCATTTTTTAAGGTAACACCATTTACTTTTGCAGTATAAATATCACCTACTTCTGCATCATACTTGACAAGTGTTAGTGCTGTCCCATCTTCAAAAATAACCTGCGCTCCTTCATTCGTTACTTTAGCGTTGACTTCTGCCTCTAAGGTATTACCTATGATATCAAAATTACCTGCAAAGATATTAGTAGGCATCATTTTGAGTAATTCTAACATCGGCTCATCGGACAAGGTACTCGAACAAGTAAACGTAGAAACGCCATTTTTTAATTCCGTAACAGTCATCTCTGAATCGTTCATTCCAAATTGTCCAGCTATCCAATCAATTTCGTTCCCTACCTCTCCAAATTCTGATTGTTCTCCTTCTAATGCTGAGGGCTCATCTTTCGAACATGAAAAGAACATGGTAATTGCAATCGAAAATATAGCAACTTTAAAAAGTGTGACTTTCATTCTATTAAATTTTAGGATTATAAATAAATGACTTCATATAAAGCCACCTTGTACTCTAAAATTAAAGTGCTTACAAGTAAAATGAACCAATCTAAATCACTCCTATTTATGATATTGCACCACCAGACCGAAATTCATCGTACGATTCAATTTATTTATTCAATCCTCATGCGGCATGTCCTATTAGTAAAGACACTACGTCTTATTGAACTATAACGATATTGAATAGTTAAAACCTCGGAACCATACCTAAGCGGATAAAAGAATAAACTTAATTGATGAATTAATCGGATTCCTATAGCAATACACTTAGATTGCCAATTACAGAAAATTAAAAGTAAATATGCTCCAAATACTTACCAATTGGATTCTAGATCAAGGACTAGGACAAACCACCGCAGATCTATTAGCAAGGGCTATCATTCTATTATTAATCATAGTCATAAGCTTTATTGCAGATTATCTGGCCAAAAGGTTTATTCTGAAAGGACTCACTACGATCGTCAACAAAACCAAGACACAGTGGGACGATGCTATCTTACATAAAAAAGTATTTAATCGTTTAGCACACTTAGCTCCTGCGCTAGTCATCTATCTAGCTATCCATATACCATTAGCTGGCTATACTTTAGCTATATCACTCATAAGTGGTGCAGCACTGATCTATATGATAGTAATGGCCATCTTGGCTATTGATGCTTTACTCAATGCTTCATTAGACATCTACAATACTTATGAAATATCGAATAGGATTCCAATTAAGGGATTTATTCAAGTGTTTAAAATCATTATCTATTTTATTTCTTTCATATTCATCATCTCCATTCTCTTAAATAAAACACCTATTATTCTATTTAGTAGTTTAGGTGCTTTGACAGCCGTATTGATGTTTATCTTCAAAGATCCTATCCTTGGCTTCGTAGCAGGCATACAACTCTCTGCCAATCAGATGGTGGCAAAAGGTGACTGGATTTCTATGCCCAAGTACGGCGCAGATGGAGACATTATCGAAATCGCTTTGACTACTGTAAAAGTGCAAAACTGGGATAAGACGATTACCACTGTACCGACGTATGCATTGATCACTGAGTCTTTTAAAAATTGGCGAGGAATGTCTGAGTCTGGTGGTAGAAGAATCAAAAGGTCTATCAATATTGACATGAACACTATCAAGTTTTGCACGGACGAAATGTTGGCTCGATTTGATAAAATTCAATATATATCTGAGTATATCGAGCGAAAGAAAGTAGAAACACACACCTATAATCTAAACCGTAATATAGATGAATCTAACCCAGTGAATGGACGAAGAATGACCAACATCGGAACCTTCAGAGCCTACGTAGAGGCATACTTAAGCAACCAACCGATGATCAATAAAGACATGACATTTTTGGTAAGGCAACTAGCACCAACAGAACATGGACTACCTATAGAAATCTATGTATTTAGTAAAGTACAAGAGTGGGCAGAATATGAAAGTATACAAGCTAACATCTTCGATCATATCTTAGCCGTAGTTCCTGAATTTGATTTACAAGTGTTTCAAGACCCTAGTGGTAGCGATTTTAAAAGATTGATTAATTAGACTCCATAATGGTTGGACCTATTAGCAATTTGTATCCTAGAATCTTATCAATGAGATTGGCGTATCGTATCGAACAAAAAAAAGGGACAGATCCAAGTAAATGGTCTACCCCTTTTTTCGTAAGTCGATTAAAAACTTATCTATAAAACTACTTCTATCATTTAAGATAGATAACCAGCTTTCTTCGCTTTTTTTGCAGCTTTCTTTTCTTTAGGAGTCAAAAGAGACTCTTTTTTCACGCTCTTCTTTGCGTCTTTACTTTTACCCATGATATTCTATTTTAATGATTGTAATCAACTGTTAGAATGCAAATGCATGTCATTTAGTTCGACTAAGGTACTATTTTATTGGAAATCAAAGATATAGAGTCTAAATACAAACTATAGCCACTTATGGATAAATGCGACCTAAAACCTATCTCATATTATCTATTTAGAAAAGAAGAATACATCCAAACCATTTTCTCTTGAATACTTATATAGTCACTCATCAATGCATTGGTACCTTCATCGTCTGCATCTCCAGATATCCTTAACAACTCACGTTGAAGAATAATTATAGTTTGAAAAGAAGTCAAAATATCTTCGACCGCTCTAACACCATCGCTTACTTGTACGCTTTCCTTAATAGTAGAAATAGCACCATAATCTCCATAATTATGTTTTGGCGTATGACCCAACGTTAAAATTCGTTCTGCCACTTCATCTATCTTTAACAATAAGTCATTATATAGCTCTTCAAATTTCACATGAAGCTCAAAGAATTTCTCCCCTTTGATATTCCAATGATACCCTCTAGTATTCTGATAAAAGATTGAATAGTTTGCTAACAGTACATTTAGTTTTTCTGCTAAATGCTTAGCCTTATCTATATCAAGTCCGATCGCGTTAGTATTACTCATAATATTGTTTCTATTTTGATACGAAGATAACTCTATAAAATACAATACTTGGTAACAGTAGTTACATACTACACTTACAGCCACCCTCGCCAAGCTCCAAAGCAAAACTAGATGTAAAAAGTAAACCTCTAAAAATGATCATGAAATGGATGCTTGGTTACATATGCTGTGCAGTCCACTAACCACACCTCTGCAATATACTTCTAAAAGAAATAGCCATACACCATTTCTAGCGTATGACTATTTCACTTTCTTGAAAACAAACCTATTCAACACCTACAATGATTCAATTTCAACATTACTGATGAAAACGAAAAGTGATTGGAATAAAGCTGAAATTCGCGCACATATTTAGCCCTGTTATATTTTCAATATTCTTAATTTCTATTATTTGTATAACGATACACCTATAATAACACCTGTTTTCACAACGGTAATTGACTTCTAATTGGTAACTAGAATTAATAGACTATTCGCATCCAACATAAAAGCAAAACACAAACTATTGTTTCAAATAAATCAATAGCTGCAAATACTTAGACATTACAAAACTAAGTAAGAAATCCCAATAAAAAATTGATGTATGATAAGAAAACTAGTGAATTGCAATTTCTTTTCGTATTCGACTCAAACTTTCTGTCGTAATACCGAGATATGAAGCAATATGATAATTTTTCACAGACCGTTGAATGTTTGGATAAGATTCAACAAAACTTATATATCTCTCTTTCGCAGACTGAGACAATGTCCGCAAAACCCTTAATTGTAAGCCTACAAATGCACTTTCTACCTTGACTCTAACAAAGGATTCAACTCCTGGAATAACTCTATATAACATTTCCATATCTAGTCTAGAAATCCTAAGTAGCACTACATCTTTGAGACATTCAATATTCAGCAATGCTTTAGAAGATGAATAATATGCTGTATAATCTGTGACCCACCAATCTTTGATACCAAATTGCAAAGTGTGTTCTTTGTCATTTTGATCTATATAATATGTTCTAAGGCACCCATCAATGACATAATAAATATAATTTACTATTTCAGATTCCTTCAATAACATAGTTCCCTTGGCGAGGCGCTCTACTGTCATCACCTTATCTACTAACACAACATCTTCTTCGGAAAACGATACGCCTGTAAAAATTTCAGCCTTATTTATTCTACTATTCCTCATACTAAATAATCTTAAATACTATAGAACGTCTGAATACAAACGACTCATAAATAGTTGTATAAAAAAACAAAATCTGTTTTGATTATTAGATATAAAGTGAATATAATCATTTTCTAATTCACAATTGAAGAAAACGTGTATCTCATTCTAATCTCAAGTCAGTCTCCAATTAACCATCAAGACATTTCAAATCATATTAGTTCTAGCCAAAGAAGAATACCCATTATCTAATCTACAGACTTAATATAATTCCATATCTTACCACTACATAAAATAGAGCATCACTATGGCCACATTCAACATCAATGTCAACAATACCGATCATACAGTAAATGTAGATGAAGACACTCCGATCCTATGGGTCTTAAGAGATACACTTAACCTTGTAGGGACTAAATATGGCTGCGGTATCGCTCAATGCGGAGCTTGCACTATTCATATTGATGGCGCCGCGGCTAGATCTTGTTCGCTACCGATTGGTGCTGCCGCAGGCAAGAAAATCACTACTATAGAGGGTCTATCCACAGATGGAACGCATCCTTTACAGCAAGCATGGATAGAACATGATGTTCCTCAGTGCGGATATTGTCAAGCAGGACAGATCATGACTGCAGCCGCTATGCTAGCAGATAATACCAACCCTAGCGACGAAGATATAGAAGATACCATGCATGGCAATATATGCAGATGTGGCACTTATAACAGAATCAAAGCGGCTGTGAAGACTGCAGCTAATAACTCATAATACTACAGCTATGTCAAAATCTAAAAACACAATCGACAGACGGTCATTTTTAAAAGTGAGTTCTGCTGCCGGAGGAGGAATGGTATTAGGGTTCTCTATATTCATGTCTGGATGTAAAAACGATGAAGTCGTTAAGCAATTGATACCAGAGATCATCATGCCAGATAACTGGGTGACGATGAGCGGATTCATCAAAGTAGGTGATAATGGTATAGTCACGATCATGTCTCCTAATCCTGAGATTGGACAAAATGTAAAGACATCAATGCCGATGATCATCGCCGAAGAATTAGATGTAGATTGGAATCATGTGGTAGTAGAGCAAGCGCCACTTGATACTGAAAAGTACGAAAGACAAGTAGCTGGCGGTAGCCAATCGATTCGTCATGGATGGGATGCCTTGCGTAAAGCCGGAGCAACTACCAAGGCCATGCTAATAGCGGCGGCAGCCGCACAATGGCAAGTAGACGACAATACTTGTACCGCCTCAAAAGGTATCATCAAAAATAGCAATGGAGAAACGCTGGGGTATGGAGAAGTAGCCTCAGCAGCAGCTTTACTAGAAGTACCTGAAGAGGTACAACTCAAAGAATCTAAAGATTATAAAATCATAGGTGAAAGCAAGCGTAATGTAGACCTCAAAGGCATCATTACTGGCAAGCCATTATTTGGAATAGATACTAGAGAAGAAGGGATGATGTTTGCCAATGTTCTTCGTCCACCTGCTTTTGGGCAAACATTAAAATCATATGATGACTCTGCAGCCAAAAAAGTAAATGGAGTTTCTCAGGTGATCAAATTTGGACATAAAATAGCCGTAATTGCAGACTCTACTTGGTCGGCCATGAAAGGTAAAAAAGCTCTTACTGCCGAATGGGAATCACCTAAAGATAGTCCACTTGAAAGCACATCTTACCATGACGAAAAAATGCTTGCTTTACTCGATAGAAAAGTAGAACCCGTCAGAAATGATGGAGATGTAACCAAAGCATTTGCGGATGCAGATGAGGTAATCGAGAGAACATATGAGTCTCCTTTTCTACCGCACAACTGCTTAGAACCAATGAATTTCTTTGCTCACGTGACGGACGAAAAAGTATACCTCAAAGGACCAGTGCAAACTCCAGCTTGGCAGCAAGGCAGAGTAGCAGAAATACTCAAACGTGATCCTAAAGATATAGAAGTACATATGACTCGTATGGGCGGTGGATTTGGCCGAAGGCTGTATGGTGATTTTGGTGATGAAGCGGCAGAGATTTCTAGTCTTGCTAAAGTACCGATTCAACTCCAATTCTCTAGAGAGGACGATATGACGGCTGGCACCTATAGAGTATCACTCAAGTATAAAATCCGAGCAGCTATAAAAGACGGAAAAATCACAGGATATCATATCACTGAAGCAGCATCTAACAGTAATATGTATGGATTGATTCCTAACTTCTTTCCAGCCTATGCCGTAGATAATTATAGAGTAGATAATGCTAAGTTTGATAGTAATATTACGACTGGAGCTTGGCGAGCACCATATACTAACTTCTTAGCTTTTGCCGAGCAGACCTTTATAGATGAAGTGGCTGAAATCACTAAGCAAGATCCTGTGCAGATGCGCCTAGACTTGTACAACAATGCAAAGAAAAACAAAGATGATAATATGGAGTGGGACGCCGATAGAATGGCTGGCGTACTCAATCTAGTAGTAGAAAAATCAAATTACGGCAATGCTAAAAAAGGAATCTTCCAAGGCTTAAGTGTTTACTATTCACATAACACTCATGTAGCTGAAGTAGCTGAGGTAGAGATCATTGATGGCACTCCTAAAGTAACGAAAGTAATCTGTGCTGTAGACTGTGGTATAGTGATCAACCCTATCGCCGCTACTAACCAAATAGAAGGTGGAATCATCGACGGTATTGGTCATGCGATGTATGGAGATTTTTCATTTAAAGATGGAAAGCCGTCTGCTGACAACTTCCATAAATATAGATTGATAAGAAGTGCTGATGCACCTAATATTGATGTCCACTTTGTAGACAATGGATTGAGCCCTACTGGACTTGGAGAACCCTCGCTTCCGCCAGCAGGTGGAGCCGTAGCTAATGCATTGTACAAAGCTACTGGACAGAGAATTTACAAGCAACCATTTGTAAAGGAAGTAGAGATCTTGGGATAATTTAAATCAATCTACAAAAAGCAATACATACTTCATATAAAGTAATATTGAACAAATACTATTAGAATGAAAAAACTATTATTTCTTGCAATATGTATTAGTACGATTCTCGCCTGCAGCAAAGATGATGAGATGCAAGACATTAATGATCCTGCCATCAATTTAGAAGATGTCATTGATGATTGGAATATCGAATTGAGTTATAAAAACTGTTCATCGATATCTGTCAAATTTAATTTTGATATTGTAGGTGACTCTATGGCCTTACAGAATTTTGGATATGTTGTATCAAACATCGATGTCAGTTATAGCGATACTGTAAGACAAGAACATGTAATAGACTCTCCTTTCTTCTATGATTATTTTTTGAATGTAAATTCGCGATCACAATTGGATCCAGCTTTGACATATGATATCATTCCTTTCGTAGAAGTATCAGGCTCCATTTTCTATGGCGAGTCACAATCCTATAAGATTGGAAACTTCACCGAGATAGAAATGGAATCATTATTGGATCTCAGAGACTATAATTTGGGATATAATTACATCTCAGAAGCTACTTCAGTAAGATTAGGAAATAAAGGTTATTTAATTGGTGGATTAGTTGGCAACGACCCAGATCCTGAGACTCAAACTGTTTCTAATATTGTACTGGAAATTGATTTTGAAAACAAAACTATTACAGAAATAGAACCTATCCCTAGAGCCGCGAAAAGTATGATTTCATTTATATATAATGGAGAAATATATGCAGGAGGTGGAAGTTCGGAAATACTATCTGGTCCGATCACAACCATATACAAATACAAACCTTCGGTAGGTTGGGAAACCGTAAGCGACTATCCTGGTTCTGGCGGAATGGCAGGAGGGTACGCTCATACACATGGCGACTATGTATACATGGGATTGGGTGTCGACATGAGTGGGATAACATTAACTGGCAGCAGAAATCTTTATAGACTTGATCCTAGAGACAACACGTGGACATCTATGAGGGATCTCAATCATGAGGCATCAGGTGGTAGCTCTTTTCTAATCGAAAACAACATCTACGTTAGTCATGGATATGGCTCAGCATTTTCGAAATACGATATTGAAACTGATCAATGGAGTCATGTGAGTAACAGCAGTCAATTGCAAGATGCGGTTTCATTTGTGAGAGGTGGTAAAGGATATGCTTATAGTGGCGGATTCAGCAAAACAGGAAATAGCGTATATGTCTATGATCCTACAGTAGATGAATGGACAGAGACTTGTATCGAGAATTCTGATTTCCGAACATATGAAGGAGTTATTTTTGATGATGGAATATCAGATCCGATTGTAGGGTTTGGGACTAATAGTAAGATGTTTACTTTGAGACTACCCTAGCGGATAGTATTCCATGTTGACGTGCCAAGAGTATATGTTATATCTAATTGATTACTCCCTTAAGTCCATCTTTCAAACTAAAAATTTCTACCTCAGAATCTATCGCCTTCAACATTCTGACTAGCACTGCACTTCGCTTACCTGTCGTGCAATAAAACACTGTTGGTCTTTCCAAGTCATCAATTAGCTCTTCTGGATGGATTGTGCTTAATGGCATATGCTCTACATCCGCATCTAGAGCTTGGTGTTCGTAATCTTCGAGTATAGAGACTAGTTCGTATTTAGATCTATTGGATCGAAGAGTATCGTGCGTTATCTCCGTAATATCACAATTAGACTTAGACTGATAACTACTTACTTGATAGATGGATGCTACATTGCTTTGATACGACTTCTTCAGCTTGAGTTTCATCTGAGTATTATCGAGAATATTGTAGGTGAGCAACTGATCTATTAAAGTCGCTCCTGCACCTGCGATATACTTGATCGCTTCATTCGCCTGCAGTAACCCTATGAGACCAGCGAGGGTTCCCATCACACCTACTTCAGAGCAAGTAGGAATATCTTCATTGGCCACAGCAAATATATCTCTTAGATGAATCGAGTCTTTGTTCTTATTTTCAAATAGCGAGACATAACCATCATACTTATGGATCGCTCCATAGACTAATGGCAAGTGATGTATATGACAAAAATCATTGACGAGATACTTGGTCTGAATATCATCTGTGCACTCTAATACAATGGTCGCACCACTTATAATTTCTTCGACATTTTTCTTGGTGATCATTTGCTCTATTACGACAACTTCTATCGTAGGATTTAGCTTTTCGATATGATTGGCTACCGCTTTGGATTTTGACAAATGCATCACCGATTCTTCAAAAATAACTTGTCTATGTAAGTTGCTAATATTAGGTTGGTCAGCATCGACTAATGTCAATTTACCTACGCCTGCTCCAGCTAAGTATGGCGCAGCGATAGATCCTAATCCACCACATCCGATCACCACGACATGTGCTGCCAAGAGTTTTTGTTGTCCTAGATCTCCGATCTGATCCAGTAGCGTCTGTCTGATATATCTATTTTCTGCCATCTACTGATCTAACGATTTCATGACTTCAACTTTCTCCGCTGCCGTGTTGGCATTGAATGCAATTTTACTTTGGTCGATTTCTACAATATTTATATCACTATTGATCAATACCTTGCGTGGACAAGCATACCCTAAGGACAAAAATCGAAGCATTCTTTGATAGATATTGGGTTCATAGATAGCAATGAGCGGCTCCGGAAATGATTGTTCAATCAGCTTATAAGCTGTAGATTGTTGGCTTGCGTTTCTGTTATCGATGAGCTTTGCAATATGCTCTGCCGTCATATAAGGTAAATCACATGCAAGAACCAACCATGCTGCATTAGGGTCACTCATCATCGCAGAAATGATCGCTCCAAAAGGCCCCATATCTACCAATCTATCTTTCAAAACTGGATAACCTTGTATCATCTCTTCAGCATAATCATGAGACTTAGAGATATACGTTTCTAAGCCTAATTCCGCACAAACATCTGCGATAAATACTTCTTGAGGTTTATTATGATATTGTATTTGTGATTTGTCTTCACCCATCCTTTTGCTCTTTCCTCCTGCGAGTATGAGCGCTTTGAGCGGCGCTTTATTCTTCTCTATTTGATTAGAAATAAGGACGTCTATTTTTTCTATTTCGTCTTTCCTAATTTCGATAGTTGAAGCGTTCATTTTTTCTTTTACAAAATCGAAGATAGGCGTATCATCCAGAAGTATTACAGCATCAATTTGCGTTAGTTGAGCTACCCTTCTTTGAAGCGAATCTTTTTTATTCGCATTTATAAATACAAATTGCCTACCCGCTGAATAATGATTTCCATTTACAATTACAGCATCTGAATGCCAAGGTTGTAGTCTGTCGTCATATTCATTCCATGAGATCGGTGTCGATTGAAAATATTGTTTTTTTGCTATTTGCAATTCAGTTTTTACTTGATCTACATTATGATCAGCATCTATATAGGTCAGTTTATATTTATTTGACAATCTCTCATCCAATGCTTCAAAAAACGACTCTATTTCCCCACATGTCGTACCATAGATAGCCCATTCATTTTTATGATATTGACCTCTTACGGGTTTAGTCAAAGGCGGATGTTTATGATGCTTATCTTTCATAATCTGATTTTCCTCCTGTCTTTTTATCTAATTGTATATCACTGATCAGCATATCATGCGAGAGCGCCTTACACATATCATATATCGTCAATGCCGCTGTAGATACACCATGCAAAGCTTCCATTTCTACGCCTGTCTGTCCGTTGGTTTTCACTGTACACGAGATATCAAATCCATCACTCACAGGATCAATATTCACCTTACATGAAGTGATCGGAATCTGGTGACAAAGTGGTATCGTATTATAAGTATTCTTTACTGCCATAGTTGCTGCGATGATCGCAGTCTGAGCAATAGACCCCTTCTTAGTTGCGTATCCATCTTTAGATAATGATGCCATTATTGCAGTACCTAGCGCGATCTTACCACTGGCACTTGCTACTCTAACGGTCGTCGCTTTATCACTTACGTCTACCATTCCTGGTTGACCTTCTTGATTGATATGTGTGAGTTGTTTTGGCATTTTAGTTTTTATTCTATTCACTATTATTTTATTGCAACCGTTACTAGTTGATATAAGCTATACTTCGTATTCAAAATCTAAAACCGCATGAACTCATACACTCCCCCAGCCTCATACACCTCTTTGCCTCTAGGCAATTCTACAAACCCATCCATCTTAGTAGGACTAACCATATCTCCTGATCCATTGCCATGTCTGACAGTAGCTAGATTTCTACCCTCATCCGATTGTGACAAGGATGCTTGTGCAAAGTAATCTAAATCAGGTTTGAATGTTACTTCCCTTGCGAGGACCACTTTCATCGGTTGATAATTAAGTCCGCTTACCTTATATAACCAGGGCACAAAGTACTTATGAAAGCAAGCCAATGTTGATACCGGATTTCCTGGAAAAGCAAACACTTTTTTCTCTCCTTTCTGCCCAAACCAAAATGGTTTTCCTGGTCTTTGAGCTACTTTATGAAATAATTTTTCGAAGCCTAATCGCTCTAAAACTTCAGGTATAAAATCAAACTTCCCTTTACTTACTCCACCACTCATTAATAAGACATCGTAAGTATCTAATATACTTTTCATATCTCTATAGATACTGTCGCTATCATCTTTAAAATGATAGGATTTAGATTCCACTCCTAACTCTTTGAGTCTAGACTGTAGCATATACACATTAGATTTTCTAATCTGATAATCTGCTGGTGTTTGGTCAATATCAACAAGTTCGTCTCCTGATGATATTACAGCTACTTTAGGATTGCGATACACATCTACCTTAGATCTGCCTACAGAGGCTAGTACATTGATATCAATCGCTTTGATTTTATTATTCTTTTGCAATAGAACTGTTCCTATACTATGGTCACTTCCTTTGGCGTGTACGTTCTTCCCTCTCAATATCGACTCCACGATTTCAAATTCACCATTAAGTTCTTTGAGATCTTCGTACCTGATTACGGTATCTGTACCAATTGCCAACGGAGCTCCAGTCATTATTTCTACGCACTTACTACTATCATTTAAGGTAACTGTTGGACTTCCTGCTGCAGCAATCGACTCCACAGGAAATATTCGCTGCCCAGATTCGTAACTATCATATGCAATACAAATACCATCCATAGTCACTCTATCAAACGGAGGCATGGCTCTATCTGCATAAATATCTTCAGCTAAAGTACGACCAATGGCTAGGTGAATTGAAATCGATTCTACACCTATTATATTAGCTGTACCTATTACTTTGGCTAATGCATCTTCTACACTTATCATCCTCCTATCGTTGTCATACTTCGAAATGCATTTGTACTGATTAATGCTTCTTCTTCAAATCCTGATTTCTTTTTAAGCAACACGCTATCTATTATAGCTTGTTCTATATTTTTATCATCCATCCCATTTCGCACAAGAGCCATCAAGTCTGTCCCTGTTTGTGCATATAGACAATTCAGCAATTCACCTTGTGGCGTTAATCTAATCCGATCACAAGAGCTACAAAGTGTACGAGAGTAGGCTGGTATAATTCCAATACTATGCTTTCCATCGATCATATACTTGTCGGAGGAAGAACCATCTGCAACCGACTTATTTAGCGTAGGAAATTCTCCAGCGATCAAACTCGCAATCTCCGAAGCAGGCATATATACATCTCTGTTTCCGTCGTCATCATTAAAAGGCATCGCTTCTATAAATCTTACTTCGACTCCATTATCTATTCCAAATCTAACAAAATCGAGTATCTCCATATCGTTGATCCCTTTCATCGTCACCACATTCAATTTAGTAGGAATCCCCTCTTCTATACATTTCAATATATTATTCATCACTAGATCGTAACTATCCCTCCGTGTAATCATAAAGAAGCGATCCCTGTTCAGTGAGTCAATAGATATATTAAGTCCTGCTATCTCGATTTCCTTCAGCAATTGAATATGATCTGTGAGCAGTGTCGCATTGGTGGTAATATGCACTTTAGCGAAGACATCTGACAAGGACCTCAGCAATACAGCAATATCCTTACGAACGAACGGTTCTCCACCTGTTAGTCTCACTTTATCTACACCCAGATCAGCAAATATCTTAGCCAATCTTACGATCTCTTCATAGCTCAGGATATCCTCACGATGTGCAAAGTCTATACCCTCCGCAGGCATACAGTATCTACAGCGCAAATTGCACCTATCTGTTACGCCTATTCGCAAGTATTTGCTTATTCTATTGTGTGTATCTATGAGTTTCATTCTTTACAAATATACATGTTTAAGTGTGTACGATGATGTATTTCAGCAAGTGTTGAGTTTTCATCATTTGACAATTTTAAATTCGGAAATATGGTTAAAACAAAAAAGATAAAAACAGTCAATTTCATTGCAAGAGGAGTCCTTTATAAGAGTGGAAATACGATTAAAATAAGGTACATTTACAAACCTAAGGTACCATGTGGCCGATATCGGTCATCCAACGAAGCAATACAGAAGATTAATGGATCTAACGAACATAGTGGGCACAATGCCCTATAAAGACTTTCTCAACAACTATAAATCAAAGCTAAAGACTGCCTTTTATGAAAGAGCGGATCTTACTCAATTTATCCAAAATAGAGGCTTTCCAGCATTAGTGTGGAGAGAAATCATGTCTGCCAAACCCTTATCGGTTTCGATACCTAAAGAATACGGTGGTCGTGGAATAGATGTAAAAGAATGCTTAGGCGTATTCGAAGCTTCAGGTTACGAATCTCTAGCGCTTTCGCTCACATTTGGAATCAATTTCGCCCTCTTTATGGAGCCAGTAGCCAAGTATGGTAGCGACACATTGAAGCCTAAAGTATTTGAGAGATTTCTCAACCAAGCCAATATGGGTGGTCTAATGATTACAGAGCCTGATTATGGTAGCGATGCACTCAATATGCAGACCTATAATGTAAAAGAGGGATCTAATTACAAGATTAAAGGTACCAAGCATTGGCAAGGACTTACTGGATTAGCCGACTATTGGCTGATGACCACAAGATCCAAGAGTGAAAGCGGAAAACTGAGCAGAGATATCGATTTCTTTGTGACTGACGAGCAAATATCAGAGCAGAGAATAGAAGTAGCAGAATACTACAATAGCGCTGGACTATACCCTATTCCATATGGTAGAAATATAGTAGATGTCACTGTACCCGAAGAAAATAAACTTATCCCAGAATCTACTGGGCTTAAACTGATGATGGATCTTCTACATAGAAGTAGATTTCAGTTTCCTGGCATGGGAATGGGATTTATCAAGCGTAATCTTGATGAATGCTTAAAGCATTGTACTACACGTATCGTAGGTGCACATCCTCTTATTGCGATGGATCAAGTACAACATATGATAGGTCGTGTACAAGCGGCATTTGTAATCTGCTCTTCATTCTGCAAGCGTAGCTCAGCCGTAAGTAGCATCGATAATAATCTAGCTCTCATGGCCGTAGAAGCGAATACTATGAAAGCCTATGTGACCGATCTTATGCAAGAGTCTGCTCAGATCACTACACAACTTTACGGTGCCAAGGGTTATATGGAGGAAAGCTTTGGCACAAGAGGCATTACAGATTCACGACCTTTTAGAATATTTGAAGGATCCAATGAGATGCTGTATACACAGATCGCAGAAATGGTCGTAAAAACTATGATCCGCAGTAAAGAGACTAACCTTGCTGCATACCTCAAGACC
Organism: uncultured Saprospiraceae bacterium; assembly: GCA_937995755.1. GTDB lineage: Bacteria > Bacteroidota > Bacteroidia > Chitinophagales > Saprospiraceae > UBA1994. Next base: position 38,507 of record CALKJD010000070.1, read on the forward strand.
TACGAATTATCAGAGAAGGTAGCAGATAGATATAAAGACATGCTCAATTTTGAAGTAGAAAATAAAATGCCTCAAAGAAAACTAGTAGATCTTGGTCAGATCATCAGTCGTGTACTTTCTTCTCAGATGGTAGTAAGCCTCGGAGAAAGTGGCTTTAGATCAGACCTTATAGAAGACACCTTAACCACACTAAAGCATGACATCACCATGCTCTTAAGCTCTTACAAGTATGATACAGCAGTAAGCCCTACGGTAGAGTATCAAGCGGAGAGTTGGTGGATGGATTACTGTTAGATCACCAAAGCATAAATTTATATTGAATTAATTTCAATATCCTATTGTTAAAATAGAACAACACAAACCTTACAATATGAATATTAGATTACTATCATGCGATGCAGCTAAACCAGACAAGAGAGCAATTACAAAAATGTTAGAAGAAATAGGTGAAGGACTAAGCAACTATGACGCGCAAGATTTTACAGAATATCTGCTCGAAGGGGACCCTGTAGAAATCTCAGTATCTGATAAAAATAGTAGTTCTGGTATTCGTGCTTTGAGGAAATTAGGAATAGATTATGAAATGATGGATTAAGTACATTATCCATATATATATTAAATAGAAAAGAGTTGTACCCAATTGATTTGAGTACAACTCTTTTTTTCTTATTTTCGACGGAGTCATCTAAAAAAGGAGCTCCAAATAAATGAAGCTCCAAAACTTATAATAACTAATTAAATGCTTTTCTTAGCTAAGTAGAAATCAACCTTTTCACAAGAATCATCTGCTATTCTGTCGTTCATTTCATCTAATGTTTTTGGTGGAGGCACGATTACTTTATCACCTGGCTTCCAATCCAATGGCATAGCTACTTTATACTTATCTGACATCTGTAATGCCGTAAGTGCTCGTATAATTTCATCCATATTTCTACCAACATTAAGTGGGTAGTACATCACTAGTCTAATTTTCTTCGCAGGATCTATAAAAAACACTGCTCTCACTGCTGCTGTTTCACTTTCGTTTGGCTGCAACATACCATACAGCTTAGACACCTTCATATCTATATCAGCTATGATAGGAAAATCAAAATAAACTCCAGTATTCTTTCTTACGTTATTAACCCAACCTAAATGTGCATGAATACTATCTATACTTAAACCTAATAGCTCAGTATTAAGCGCATCAAACTCAGGTTTCCTAATTGCAAAACCACTCATCTCAGTAGTACAGACTGGCGTAAAATCCGCTGGATGTGAAAACATAACTGTCCACTTATCTTTAGCAAACTCTGAAAACTTTATTTTTCCCTTAGTAGTTACCGCTTCAAAATCAGGAGCTATATCTCCTATTCTTGGCATAGTGTTTACTGTTTCTTGTACTTCCATTTTTTTAAACTATTTAATGATAAATAACAATTCAAATATACATGTTATGCAATCTATCAAACGTGACATGAGTTACACAACGTAGTATAATTTACGAAGATTTAAACATCAACTTATCGACTAATGTTTTGAATAATTTACTCTGACCAAATAACTTTTCTAGTTACCTTTTTATCTCCCATTTGAATGGTATAATAAAAGGCTCCATACCCCACATTCACCTCATCCAGCACTAATATATTTCGCCCTGAAACCACAGTCTCCTTTTTGATCACTTGTGTATGGATCTTACCACCCTTTACATCTGTTATAGTAATAGAAAAGTCTGTTGGCTGATCTATATCAATGGACATTCTTACTTCTTGTCTAGCTGGATTAGGATAGAATTGAAGATGATCCCTTTCCTCATTGTTAACGATTGAATTTATTTCAGCAACTCTACGAATAGAGACTTTATATATGGTTTGACTAGCTTCACTTTCTTCACCAGTATTGACCCAAAATATATTAGGCATACTACTTCTTATTCCTCCATAGATATAGCCAATAGATTGAAAATCAGTTCCAATTTTGGAACCATCTATAATATCATCCTCAACAAGTTCCGTCTTAGGATCGATAATAAAAATAGAACCCGCTCCCAGATAACCAGGCATAGTCGTAGATAAAATCGTCTCATTAAGATCTCCAAAAGCATTACGACTTACATCCGCTATTGTATTGACAAATGGTACATCATTATCCTGTACCAAGCCACCATTCTCTTCATAAAACTGAGCTATACCGCCAAAAAATATAGTATGCATATCATCGGATTCCTGATCATATATAGGTAGGTATGCGCAATGATAATGATTAAAATATTGAGCAAAATCTTCTTTCGCTTCATAGCCATCCTTGTCAATACTTACAGGATACAGATAAGGTAGATCTGCATTGGTTTGAAACACTCCACTATATATCATTAACTCACGTTCTCCATCTGCTAGATATGGTACAAGATTGTAATCTCTACGATGTAGATGTAATTCGTCGTGTGATACATCTAGTATCTCCACCGATATATTATCACCTTCAATGATTTTAAACTTTCTGATCTCATTAGTATACTCTTGCTCAAACCCTGGACCATGCTCTGGCCCTACAGGATTATATCTCCCCATAAACTTATGACCGCCTACCAAATAATAAATATCATCTATCTTATTAAGGCCTCCACCAGTTACCCTAAATGCTTCATTTTCGATTTGATGAAAAGTGGATGCATCCAAACTGTTCCCCTTGACAGCATTGATCGTCTGTGGTAAATCTATAATCGTGAGATATGGAAATGTAATATGATCTCCAACTGTTGGACTAAAAGCATATCCTCCTGTACACAGCAACTGATCTCCACTTTGATAGAATTGCATATTAGTAGCAGATAATTGTTCGGCCACAGATGTTGGTAATGATGTCAAAGGAGCGCGCCATACTGTTCCTTCTTCTGGGTCAACCACGATTAGATCTTGATTCTTACCTTCAGCATTAAATGACGCAAATGGCTGACGACGATGAAGTCCATCCAATCGACCTCCAACCAAAAGCCAATCTCCATCATATGTACCCACAGCATAAGATTGAAGTCCTCCAAGTCCAGATATAGTCACCGGTGACAATGACACATCAAACGACTGAGATAAACTTATGGTGCTAGTCACCATTATTAGTATTATTGTCTTTATTATATTCATAGTTCTATATCATTGTCTAAATCCTCACTGCTATCAATAAGTTCGTCACCTTTACGAGGAGCCAACTTATACATCAACCAACCAAATCCTACTACTAGGTGTAAAAGAATTACTACTAATATGATATTTGTAAGCATAGTCTGAATCTATATTTTATTAATTACAATCTAATTACTTCCTTTCCAAGCGTTATATCCACCCAAAAGATTATTCACATCTCCAAATCCTAACTTCGCCATCAAATCACTTGCCAGCGCACTTCGTCGACCACTTCTACAGTAGAGTACGTATTTTTTACTTCGATCAAGCTCCTTCATTCTTTTCTCCATAGTAGGACCTAATTCTATTTGCAAAGGCTTGCCTATAACTCCTTGCTGAATTTCCTTTTGAGTTCGCACGTCAATGAGAGTTAAATTTCCACTCTTCATTAGTTCCTGCAATTCACCTACACTAATATTTGCATATTTTGATGCGTGAGCAGCCCTTCCTCTCATATAGAAAAATGCAACAAGAACTAGCAGTGCGGCGATAAATATATATACCATAATTTATTTTTTATTTTCTGAATGTCACACTCCAAATGCCTCTAAGATCTCCCATTGCATAATCAGTAGCTAAGTCATCTGGATAATGCTTAAGGATAGATTTGTATACAGGAATGCTAGCTTTCGCACCATGGCATTTAAGACAAGCATCCTGCATTATTATTGGTGCATAAAACTTATTGACTCCAGCCACATTTATGACTTTCGGAAAAAGTTGACCTTCACTTTCCAATGCCTTCTGATATTCATTAAGGATCTCTACTTCATCTGGACTTGGGCGATTCTTCGGGTTTCTATACTTGAGACTAGTTCTTTTAATATCTACATTATATGCTTGCGAAAGGCTATCTGTCAATGCTAAGGCATTAAGATTACAATACGTCAATGCATTTTCTAATCCTCCTTCTTGTATGGCACTTCTTAACTCTCCAGACAATGCTAAGAATGCTGAAGAGGCAATATCTTTACCTTGTTCGATATAGTCTTCGTTTGACTTCTGGTTTTCTAAAGAAACACTCTTTGCCGAATTAGAATCTTTACATCCAAAAAAAATCACAAACATGATTACAAATAGAAATACTATAATCTTATTCATAATCTTAAATTGGAAATGTTAGGATAGGATGATATAGATGGTTTACTACATCATCAGAGATACTGCCTTTGAATAATCTAGAAAAACCATGACCTTGATGCGTACCCATTGCAATTAAATCAATATCATTTTCGGCAGTAAACTTTCCTATCCCTGATTCCACAGTCACGTCGTTATAGGTCTTCATTACATAATTAGATAAATCATTACATTTAGCAAATAGCTCCATGTCACTATGTACCTCTTTTTCCGTACGCGTTTGCGAAGGTGTATTAATAGTCAAAAGCACTAAGGTAGACTGATAAGCCTCTTGGATTACCTTCAATATATTGACATTGATTTTCTCGGCGGTGAGAAAATCTCCAACCAATACAATTTGATTAAGATCAATATTCTCTCTATCACATTTCAATGAAAGCACTGGTATTTCTGAGTGATTTGTTACGTACTCGGTATGTGAATCTTTAGACCAAACAGACTTTCGATAGAGCCCTTCAGAGCCCATTACTATAAGATCCACTTCCTCTACTTCACTTATGCGTAATATAGTATCATCTACATTACCTATAGCAGATATAGTATGTACTATGCCTGGTTTACCTGACACCCAATCCTGTAATTTAGCTTTACTGGCATCTAGCTTACGCTTCCATTCAGAATAGTCATTCCCTTCATCATTAGTTAACTCTCCTGATAAGGAATAGATAGCACCTGGAGGGCCAGAGACAATAGATAAAGCAATGATTTCCGCATTGGTATCTTTCGCAAGTTTACTAGCGATTCCATAAGCAAAATCACCAAGATCAGAAAAGTCCGTGGGCAATAATATTTTTTTCATATTCATTTGTGTAGAGAGGTGATTAAAGAAGAGGGAAGTACAATCATACCTCCCTCCTATCCATGGAATTATAACAACGTTGTCGGACAAACAAAGTCCGTCAGTTCAAATTTTTTCGATTCTTTTATACTTTCAAAACCGCCTTTGATATCAATTAAATTTCTGTATCCTCTAGACTGTAATATTGAGATAAATATCAATGACCTATATCCACCAGCACAGTGAATATAGTACTTGCGATCAGTCATTATAGATTTCATACTTTCGTTAATATAATCCAATGGCGCATTCATAGCATTCACAACATGCTCACTAGCGTATTCACTTTCTTTTCTCACATCTACAATATTGGCGTCTTTCATTGCTGCGACTTCACTTGCATTTACGGCATTTACATGATCTACATCTTTCCCTGCGTCTTTCCATGATTGAAATCCTCCCTTGAGACATCCCATAGTATTATCATATCCAACTCTTGCCAATCTAGTTACGACTTCATCTATTCTACCTTCATCAGCAACTATAAGTAAAGGTTGTTTCACATCAGGCACTAGAGTACCAACCCAAGTTGCAAAGCTTCCATCTATTCCTATAAAAATGGAATTTGGTATATACCCTTCTCTAAACGCTTCTGCCGATCTTGTATCCAATATTAAAGCTTCTGTCTCATCCGCAATCAATTCAAACTCTTGAGCTGTCAATTGTTTAGTACCTTGATCTAACACTGTATCCAAACTCTCATAACCTTGGATATTAATCATCACATTTTGAGGAAAGTATCCAGGAGGTGGAGTTAATCCATCCAGAACTTGCTCAACAAATTCATCTTCAGACATTGGTTGCAATGCATAATTCGTCTTTTTCTGATTACCTAAAGTATCTGTAGTCTCACTACTCATATTCTTCCCACACGCAGATCCTTGTCCATGGTTTGGATACACAATTAGATTATCATTCAGCGGCATTATTTTATTTCTTAGCGAATGATATAGATGCCTAGCGAGTTTATCTTGAGTCAAATCTGCAATAACTTTCTGCGCCAAATCTGGACGACCAACATCTCCAATAAAGAGCGTATCTCCAGTGAAAATCCCTACTTCTTTACCTTCTTCATCTCTTAATAACAAGCAACTACTTTCCATAGTATGTCCAGGAGTATGCAATAACTCTAAAGTAATATCACCAACTTTAAATATCTGCCCATCAGCTGCTACTATCTTCTTAAATCCAGTTTCCATTTCCGTAGGACCATAAACAATATCCGCACCTGTCTTCTGAGCTAAATCAACATGACCAGAAACAAAATCTGCATGAAAATGAGTTTCAAATATGTATTTAATTTTAGCTCCATCTCTTTCTGCTCTTTCCAAATAAGGAGAAGATTCTCTTAATGGATCTATTATCGCTACTTCTCCATTTGACTCTATGTAATATGCTGCCTCAGCTAAGCACCCAGTATATATTTGTTCAATTTTCATAATGCTAATTTTATAGGTTATTAGATACTATACAAATGTAAACCCAAAATAGAATTAGATGAGTAACTGTTGTTACTCAACGGAGGTGACATTCATCACCTTTCATTGATATTCCAATGATCTTAGTCATAGTAATGATGCCAAGAACAACAAGTACCCTATAGACATCGCCGATGCACTGTAAACAAAAGTCCCAATATCCGATCTACTCGAATATTGGGATTTATCTTTCTTTCTAGCCCACTCGCTACACTCTTTCTCCCTTCATCATCTTATGCCAGTATAGATAAGGCAACATGTACTTTTTAAGAATCCATAATCTCCAATGTTCTTTAGAAGAATCAGAAATCAACAGTTGCTTTAATTTAGGATCTGGGGTAAAATTATTATTATAATCAAACTCCGCCAAGACCATTTTACCATAACCCGTAACTAATGGACAGGATGAGTAACCATTATAAGAATTATTTACCTTTCCGTTTCCAGCTAATGCATTGATTATATTTTCAACCACTATAGGCACCTGCTTTCTTACTGCTGCTCCTGTTTTAGCGGTAGGCAGAGCGGCTACATCTCCTAATCCGAATATATTGTTATAGTCCTTATGTATCATCGAACCATGATCTACACTAAGCCATCCAGCATCATTCGACAATTTTGATTCTCGTATGAATTTAGGAGCTGCCTGTGGAGGAGCTAGATGCAAAAAATCAAATGGTAGAACCATGGTACCTTCTTGAGAAATAGTCTCTTTTATGGAATCATCTTGATTCAAGACACATTCATTATCTGCTGGCGAATTACTCTTAAAAGTAATTGTCCTATTGTCACTATTAATTTCAATTGGAGTATAAAATGGTTTGAAAGATATGTCATATCTCGCTATCACTTTCTCTAATGTTTCTCTAATTTCCTTCACTCCAAAAATCACACTACCAGGAGTTGCGAATACAACTTTAGTCTTATCTGATAAACTATGTTTTCGAAAATAATCTGCCGCCAAATATGCTATTTTCTGCGGAGCTCCTCCACACTTGATTGGTGTGGCAGGTTGGGTAAAAACGGCATTACCACCTTTAAACTTTTGTAATTCTGACCAAGTTTTCTTTGGGTCTATATAATTTGACACTGCAGTCCCTCTCTTAAGCGCATCAGGCAATCCCTTAATCATAGAAGGTTCCATTACTAATCCAGTTGCAACTACTAACATATCGTACTCAAGCACTCCACTCTTACGAGTACTTACTTCATTACTATCTGGATCGATTGCTTCTGCAAAATCTTTATACCATTTAACTCCCTTGGGAATCAAATCCTTTGTATTGCGTCTTGTCTTTTCAAAATCATACGTCCCAGCTCCAACTAATGTCCAAGCGGGTTGATAATAATGATTCTCTGAGGGTTCTAATATGGCTATATCTAAATTAGCATTTTCCTTTTTGAGCTGTGCAGCTGTCATAACACCTGCAGTACCGCCACCTATAATGACAATAGAATGTTTACTTTTCATGATTGGACGTATGATTTATTTTCCCTAAAATAATCACCGCACATTTAAATTATGTAACTCAAGTTACATACCGTTTAATACCTTGTTGATACGAACCAATCAATTTTAAGCTACCGCCCCTTTCCAATCCAACATTCCACCCACTAAATTATATGTTTTAGCAAATCCCAACTCATCCATCACCTGACATGCTTTGCCACTTCTATTTCCACTTCTACAATAGACGAGATAAGATTTACTTTTATCCAACTTCATTATTTCTGACATAAATAAAGTCTGATTCATAATATCAATAGGGGTAGCGCCAGGAATAATTCCTGAGGCACATTCTTCCGGAGTTCTTACATCTAAAACAATGTAATCTTTCTCCTTAGACAATTCTACAAACTCTTGTTGATCTATATTTTTCATCTTAATTATAGCTTTTATTTATAATGTCGTGGGACACACGAAATCACTAACCTTTATATCTTCTTCCTTGATTGCCCCAAATCCACCTTTCACGTCTATCATATTGTGGACACCTCTAGACTTAAGGATAGAGCTCGCAATCATCGATCTATATCCTCCAGCACAATGGACGTAAAAATCTTCATCTGCTGGCAACTCAGCTAAGTAGTCATTAATTTTAGACAGTGGAAAGTTCTCTGCGGATACAATATGTTCCGATAAATATTCAGACTCTTTTCTTACGTCAATTACTTTAGTTTCCGAGTTAGAATCTAATGCTTCTTTAAGCTTAGCGGCAGTTACAGAAGTAACCGTGTCTATTTCTTTACCATCTGCTTTCCAAGCCTCTAGTCCTCCATCGAGATAACCGATTACATTATCAAATCCAACTCTCGATAATCTTATAATTGCTTCTTCCAGTTGATCCTTTTCTACGACCAAAAGTATTGCTTGATTCACGTCTTTAACCAAGGCACCTACCCAAGGAGCGAAACCTCCATTGAGTCCAATAAATATCGATCTAGGTACATGTCCATTTGCAAAATCGTCTTGATGTCTTACATCTAACACTATAGCGTCCGTTTCATTGGCCGCTACTTCAAATGCACTAGGACTTAACGCGTGTTGTCCTCTAGCGATTACTTTGTCTATATCTTGATATCCTTCCTTATTCAATTGAACATTAAGTGGGAAGTATGCTGGTGGTGGTAATAGTCCGTCAGTAAGTTCTTTTATAAACTCTTCCTTGGTCATATCTGCACGCAAGGCATAGTTCATCTTCTTCTGATTACCGAGAGTATCTACCGTCTCTTTCATCATGTTCTTTCCACATGCCGAACCAGCTCCATGTGCAGGATATACGGTCACATCATCAGCCAAAGGCATGATCTTAGTCCTTAGACTATCAAATAAGAAACCCGCAAGATCTTCAGTTGTGATACTTCCCATTTTCTGAGCTAAATCAGGTCTACCGACATCACCTAGAAATAATGTGTCACCAGTAAATATTGCATGGTCTTTTCCATTTTTATCTTTCAATAAATAAGTTGAACTCTCCATCGTATGGCCTGGTGTATGTAATACCGTAATAGTGATATCACCTAATTTAAATACTTGGCCATCTTCTGCAATAGTAGACTTAAAGCTTGTCGTAGCTCCAGGTCCATAGATAATCTCTGCACCTGTTTTTTCAGCTAGAGTAACGTGTCCACTCACAAAATCAGCGTGAAAATGCGTTTCAAATATGTACTTGATCTTAGCATTATCATCATGAGCTTTATCAATATAGGATTGCACTTCTCTCAATGGATCAATGATAGCCACTTCTCCATTACTCTCTATATAGTAAGCTCCTTGAGCTAAACATCCTGTATATATTTGTTCTATTTTCATAATCTGTATTATTTACTTTCAAAATTAAGTATACTTTATCGAAATCTAAGTAACTCCAGTTACTCAACTTTACAAACGCAATTAATTAAACCATAATTCCTTTGTAATGATATATATCCCCATAGCAAGTACAAACCATCCAAAAGCTTTCTTGAGACTTTTCTCATTGATGAATCTATTAAGATATATCCCAATAAAAATCCCCACTATAGACAATCCTGTAAATGTCAATAAGAAATTCCAATCTATTGCTAAGTTCTGAACATCACCAAGAAAACCAATTAATGACTTCACTGCGATAATGAGCAATGATGTGGCTACTGCGCGTTTCATTGGTAAATTGGCAAAAAGCACCAATGCAGGAATAATTAAAAATCCACCCCCAGCTCCCACAATCCCTGTAAGAACACCTACTACAGCCCCTTCTAGTATAATTAATGGAATCTTAAGCTTGGCATTGGGATCAACTTCTTTTTCTTTTCTACCTTTTATCATTGAATATGAAGCCGCTACCATTATCAATGCAAAGAATAACATGATGCCTAGGTTTTTAGTCATCACAAAATCTCCGATACTGAAAATTTCCTCAGGAATAGCAGGAACAAGATACCTTCGAGTAAGATATACCGCGATAAATGCTGGAATAGCAAAAACCACCGCGACCTTAATGTCTACCATGCCTTTAGAAATATTGCGAATTGCTCCTACGAGAGATGTGGTCCCCACCACAAATAAGGAATATGCCGTAGCGACAACTGGATTAATTCCTAGTAAATAAACCAATATAGGCACTGTAAGTATCGATCCACCACCACCTAACAGTCCAAGTGTCAAGCCTACTATCAATGCTCCGATATATCCTAGAATCATAATTATGTTATTTTCTAATATTATATAATAGTTAGTCCGCTCATACTATTACCACTTCTCAGTTTTACACTGAATGGAAATATTATGAATTTTTATATTTCACCTTTATTAGCATTCTTTTAAGAATATTAAAGAGGCGATCCGTATGGCTAAATAATGACTTGATAGAGCGAAAATGAGTCTCTTGTCGTATAAGAGATCTACTTTGATATTTACTCGTATCTCTAATTTAAGTTTATATCATATTCACTTCCGCTATATTCAATATGAATGATTACCACTCAATTGCGAAAGTGTAAATTATCTAATGCGGCAGTTTACTTCTTGTGACTCCATACAATAAAGTACCAATCAGAGCTCCAAACAAGATTACAAGCACTGGCAAATATCCTGCTCCTAATAATACAAATATAGGACCTGGACATGCACCCACTAAAGCCCAACCTAATCCGAAAATGATACCTCCTGCTAAGTACCTTGTGATACTCTTATTCTTTGGTACAAATACTATTTCATCTCCATATATGGATTTGGCTTTACTCCTTTTCAAAAGATATGTACCAATAACACCCAAAATGACTGCAGAGCCAATAATACCATACATATGAAATGATTGAAAACTAAACATTTCAAATATCCTGAACCAAGAAATAATCTCTGCTTTGACCATCACTATTCCAAAGACGATACCCAAGGCTATAAATTTAAAGTATTGCATAACGTATATTAAAAGATGAATGGCATAATTAAATGAACCATAATAAGTCCACCTATGAAAAATCCGATGACTGCTATCAATGATGGTACTTGTAAGTTACTCAGTCCGCTAATAGCATGACCAGAAGTACAACCGCCTGCATATCTAGTACCAAACCCAACTAATATTCCACCTCCAAGTAGCATCAATATACCTGTGAAACTTTTGAGTCGTTCCATTCCAAATATTTCTTCAGGAAGGTAATCTGCTCCAACATTTTTGAATCCGTAACCTTCTAAAGTAGCCACTGTACCTTCACTGAGGTGTATAGCTGTATCTCCAGTCATAAACTGAACGGCAATAAAACCACCTAATATACTCCCCAAGACAAAAGCTAAATTCCAATATTGCTCTTTGGTATTGATCTTAAAGAAATCTGATAATTTATCACCACCACCAATGGCACACATCGTCCTGAGGTTATTTGACATTCCAAAGTTTTCGCCAAAAAATATCAAAGCAAACATGATCAAAGCTAGTATCGGACCGGCCACATACCACGACCACGGTTGAAAAAGTATATCCATTAATATATTTATTGATAATGAAGTACAAAGATAAACTACTCTTCCAACATACAAAGTAACCACAGTTACACAAGCGCACTCTCCCTAGTTATTACAGTCAGCAATGGACTAATCTAAATAGATTATATCGTTTTCTTATAGGTTACGATAGCTAAAGTGTTGAATATCAATGCCAAAATGCCTGTAACTATAAATCTATAAGACATGTCTGCCATCGTACTTCCTTTCAGCAAAACATTACGCATGACGGCTACAAAGTGGGCGATTGGATTGGGTATAGTTAGTTTTTGCGCCCAAACAGGCATACTCTCGATAGGTGTAAATAAACCACACAGCAATACAAAAATAATTACAAAGAAGAACGCCACGAATATTGCCTGCTGTTGTGTATCGGCGTAATTTGAAAGCAATAACCCCATACCTAATACCGTAACAAGGCAAATAACCACATAAGCAAACACTGTCCATAAACTGCCAACCATGGGTATATCAAAAAGTACCTTGCCTAAAATCAGTCCTACCACCATCAAAAATAACCCAAGGCATAAAAAAGGAATCAACTTTCCCAAAATGAACTGCCACTTCTTAATAGGAGTGACATTAATTTGCTCGATAGTTCCCACCTCTCTTTCTTTCACAATATTCATAGCGGTCAATATCAAGATAAGAATGATGACCAATTCACCTAGAATACCAGGCACCATGAAGTGCTTGTAGTTTAATTCTGGGTTGTACCAATTGCTATACTCTATCGCTATCATTGTACCATTAGGATTGGGTGTGATCATCTTGACTTCTGAGCGCATTTCTTTATTGAAACTGTTGACAATCACATTCAAATATCCAGACCCAACAGTAGCAGCCTGTCCGTTGATAGCATCTATAAGGAGCTGTACCTCTGTCGATTTATTTCGATAAAAGTCTCTTTCCGCGTTATTAGGAATTCTTAAAACAATATCTGCGGTACCATTCATAAATGATCGATAAACATCATCTGGATTTTGACTACTTGATGTAATATGAAAGATATTATTCGCCGCTATTTTATGAATCAACCTCTGAGAGAATTGACTCTTATCCATATCTTCTACATGAAGGTTAACTTGCTTAATTTCATTACTTGTGGCATTAGACAGTACTATCAATTGTATGATGGGCAATACTGTCATCAACGGCAGCATAGCTTTATCTCTAAAGATCTGAAGAAACTCTTTCTTTATTATATATAGTAGTACAATCATATTACTCTAATCTAGTTTTGAATGAAAATAGACTGATCACCAGAAATACAAGGGTCATCAAGACAAGTACTCCTGCAGGGAAAATAACATATTGCAAACCAGCGCCGCGGAGCATTACATTCTTAATGATTTCTGTAAAATATGTAGCGGGTATAATCTTACTTATAAATTGTAAGGGCATGGGCATGCTCGTAACTGGAAACAAAAATCCAGATAACAACATAGTAGGCATCATAAGTACTACAAGAGATCCCATCATCGCCACCTGCTGTGACTTGGCTTTAGTGGATATTAATATACCTAATGCCAAAGCAGTAATCACATATAATAAACACATTACCAATAACAGTATAAGGCTGCCACGTATAGGCACATCAAATATATAAACACCCATAACCAATATAATTACTGTATTGATAAATGAAAGCACCGCATAAGGCCCCACCTTTCCTAAAATAATCGTCAATGGACTGATGGGACTCACTAAAAGAATCTCCATCGTACCTGTCTCTTTTTCCTTAGCGATGGTAAGTGATGTCATCATTGCAGATATCAGCAATAGTATCAATGCAATTACTCCAGGCAAAAAATTATAAGCACTTGACAATTCAGGATTAAATATCATTCTCGCCTCTATACCTATTTGATAGGGTAAAGAAGTTTGTTGCCCTTGCTTCAATGATGTAAATCTATTTACCATCCTTGACGCATATTGATTAACCGTATTGGCAAAATTGGGCTCTGTACCATCAATAATAAACTGAAGATCGGCTTTCTTCATTCTAGTGAATGCCTCCTCAAAGTCTGGCGGAATGACTAGTACCATCTTTACTTCTCCCTTTCTAAATATTGGCTCTATATCTTCAATAGACATTATATAATCGTCAATGAAAAAATGCTGAGAAGCAGCTACATGATTAATGAGTTCTCCGCTGAGCACAGATTTAGATTGATCGAGTATTGCTATCTTACTATCCTTAAATTCGTTAGTAATTGCAAAACCAAATATCAAAACTAAAGTAAATGGAAGAAGTATCAAAACCAATAAAGTCCTGCGATCCCTGAGTATATGATAAACCTCTTTTTTGAATATTGCCCAATATGATTTCATTATCTCCAGTCTTCTTGATTAGCAATATGCACAAAAACTTCATTCATGTCTTTGACTCCGTACTTTTCTTTAAGATTTGCAGGACTATCTACTGCTACCATTTTACCGGCTACCATCATAGACAACCTATGACAGTATTCTGCTTCATCCATATAATGGGTAGTTACAAATATCGTCCTTCCTTTACTTGATTCTTCGTATATCTTTTCCCAAAATATTCTTCTCGTCACAGGATCAACTCCGCCGGTAGGTTCGTCTAGAAATATTATTGAAGGATCATGTATCATTGCAACTGAAAAAGCTAATCTCTGCTTCCACCCTATTGGCAATTGCCCAACTAATTGTTTACGCGAACTTCGCAAATCTAGATCATCAAGCATATGTTCGATTTGAGACTTTATCACCTTTCTTTTTAATCCATATATACCTCCATAAAACGTAGCATTTTCTTCAATCGTAAGATCATCGTACAAAGCAAATTTCTGAGACATATATCCTATATTTTGTTTGACTTTCTCAGGATTCTTCACAATATCAAAACCCGCCACAGTACCCGTCCCACTCGTGGGTTTACTCAGGCCGATCAGCATCTTCATCGCGGTAGTTTTCCCAGCACCATTGGCGCCCAAAAATCCGAATATTTCTCCTGCATGTACGTCAAACGTAATCGCATCTACAGCGGTAAAGTCACCAAATTTCTTGGTAAGATGATCTACAGTTATTACTTTTTTAGTCTTATCCATGCTCATCTAATAGTTGTAAAAAGACATCTTCAACATTAGCTTCCACAGGTCGTAATAATATATTGTCGTGTCCTCTATTTCGAAGATACTCAACCAAAGAAACCGTATCTATAGTATCATTAGTAGTAAGATGTATGTACTCACCAAATGGCAAGGCTTTAATGGTAGATTTATAAGCTCTAAGATCTTGCAAGCATTGATAGTAATTATTAGAAGATACTTCATACAGAGACCCTTTATAGAGTTTTTCTGTCTCTTTTACGGTATCTATATTCATAATTTTGCCATTATGCATCAATGCGATTCTATCGCAAAGACTAGCTTCATCCATATAAGGTGTACTCACCAATATAGTGATACCACGCCCTTGAAGTCGCTTCAGCATTTGCCAAAATTCCTTTCGACTGACAGCATCTACACCAGTGGTAGGCTCGTCTAGAAAAAGCACTTTAGGCTTATGAACTAATGCACAGCATAATGCAAGTTTTTGCTTCATTCCTCCAGACAACTGTCCAGCTCTTCGATTTTTAAACGGTTCTAATTGGGTATAAATCTCTTGAATCACGTCTATATTTTCGGCTACTGAAGTATTGAATATGGTAGCGAAGAAATTTAGGTTTTCAGTAATCGTCAAATCTTGATATAACGAGAATTTCCCTGGCATATAACCTACCATCTTACGGATCGCTTTCATATCTTTTACTACATCATTACCTGCGACA
>CALKJD010000071.1 GCA_937995755.1 uncultured Saprospiraceae bacterium
TGAGACCGCTCTTGTTGACACTCTGCCGTGATACCTGTAGGTAAGTGTCTTACTCTTACCGCAGAATCCGTTTTATTGACGTGCTGCCCTCCTGCACCACTCGCACGAAAAGTATCCCATTCTATATCTGCAGGATTGATCTCTATTTCTATACGATCGTCAGCCATTGGATGTACAAATACGGATGCAAAAGAAGTCATCCTTTTACCTTGCGAATTAAATGGACTGACCCTTACTAATCTATGTACTCCGTTTTCTCCCTGGAGCAATCCATAGGTATAATCTCCTGTAATCTCTAACTCTACCGATTTAATTCCTGCTACATCTCCATCTGTACGATTAAGTTCTACGGCTTTAAAGTCATTAGACTGAGCCCACATGACATACATTCTCAATAGCATCTCCGCCCAATCACAACTTTCTGTACCACCTGCTCCTGCATTAATTTGAAGTATACATGAAAGCTCATCTTCAGGTCTGTCGAGAGTCGTACGAAATTCAACATCATCAATGACTTCAACCGCCTTATCGTACTTTTCATTGACTTCTTCTTCAGTCGCTTCCTCCATCTTTTGGAATTCGTATAAGACTTCCACTTCGTCAATCATTTCTTGGAGTACATTGTATTTTTCTATCCAAGACTTATGCAACTTGAGATCACGCATAATAGATTCCGCTCTCTTGCTATCATTCCAAAAATCTGGATCTAAGGATTGATCTTGCAACTCAGATACAGACATAGTTCGCTTGTCGATATCGAGATGACCTCGTATCATAGCTAGCCTTTCCTGTAATTCTTTGAGTTGTTCTATAGTCATTTATTATTCTATCTCGAATATTTTAAAATTCAAAATACCGCATATTTTCTTGTGTTTGAGAAAATATGCGGTATTTAAAAATATAAAATAATTATAATTTAATTTACTCCACGTAATGCTACATGGAATACTAGATCTGCTTTAGCTGGAATCACTGGAGGTCTTCCTGCTTCACCATAAGCTAATGTATAAGGTACATAGATTGTTGCATTTCCACCTTCTTTCAATAATGGAATACCTAGATCCCATCCTTTAATTACTTCTCCTCTACCTACAGTAAAAGTAAATGGCCTTCCTGCTCTATAAGAGTTATCAAACATCTCACCGTCTAGAAAAACTCCATAATAATCAACTGAAACTGACTTACCTGACTCACCTTGAGCACCAGTACCTTCATCATGCATGATGTATTTTAAGCCATCTGCTGTAGTTTTAATAAGATCAGATTTCCCTTCTTTAAATATTGCAAGGTCTGCATTGATCACATCTACAACTTCTTTTTGAGCTGCTTCCTGCTCATCTTTAAGTTTTTGTATTTCTGCTTGATATTCCTCTTCCGTTACAACTTTTGTCACCTCCATATTGTAAGTAATGAAATCCATACCTTTTAAGTTTGGAGGAAGATTGGTCAATGAATCAACAGGCATAAACACTGTTGCATTTCCACCTACTCCTATCACTGCAGCTAGATCTTGAATAGGATTAGATTGTGCGCCTACAACTGGTTCTGTAGGTATTTTGAACATAGGCATATTTGGCCCTTCTACCATTTCTTGGAGGATAGAATCTTTTTGATCCTTAATAGTAATAGCCACATAAGCATATTCGCCTGGTTGTGCTACTTGTCCACCTTTATCAGTTGTTTCATATTTGAATCCACCGATCATCTTTGGAGCTTCTTTACAGCTATAGATTGTCGCTATGAAAGCGCTTAAGATTAATAATTTAGATACAATTTTCATGTTATATAGTTTGCAATTGTTATGATGATTCCCACCATAATTTAATTAATATAAATAAGGATGATAACGAATTGTTTCAACCGATAATTTCTCTTTTGGTAAGATGTTCTGGTATTACTTCTTCCAGTTTCTTAAGCACCCATCCTAATGGCTTGTATACGCCACCACCAGATGCATTTTTATGTCCTCCACCATTGAAGTGTGTTCGACAGATCTCTTGTACTGAGATATCTCCTTTTGACCTTAGTGATAACTTTACGATAGTCGGTTGTTCTGAAATAAATCCTGCCATCTCTATATTATCCATTTTGAGGAGATAGTTAACTATCCCTTCTGTATCTCCGCGTTGGATATCAAAATCTATGTAATCTTTACGATTGAGGTAAATGTATGCCGCTCCATATTCAGGAATGATCTTCATTCTATTAGCTAGACAATGACCGAGTATTCTGAGATGCTTCTCTTTCATACTATTGAAGATCTTATCATTAAGATAATAATCATCAACTCCTCTATCTTTTAATGCCGCAGCTACCCTATATGTCTGTGATCTCGTGTTGTACTTAAATGATCCTGTATCAGTAATCAAACCAGTAAACAATGCTTCTCCAATAGGTATATTGATATCTTGAGCACCACCGAGAGCTACTATAAACTCATATACCAACTCAGCCGTAGAACTAGCAGATGTATCAGATAGTACAAAATCAGCGAATGGCTCTGGATCTAAATGATGATCTATTAGCACTTTTTTCGCCTCGCTATCTGCGATTACTGGACCCAATTTATCCACACGGTCTAATCCGTTAAAATCTAAACAAAATATAAGTGAAGCAGATCGAAGTGCTTCCCTGGCTTCATCGTGCTTGAGGTCAAATATGATCATATCGTCGATTCCGACCATATAATTAAAAACCTTAGGGTGTTCACTAGGCATTACTACCTTGAGTAAATGGCCTTGCTGCTTAAGATATGCTGATAATCCGAGTGCTGATCCTAACGCATCTCCATCAGGATTTCGGTGTGCGATTATCGTAATATTTTGCGGTGAGCTAAGTAAGCTCTTTAGTTCTTCTATGTTATCCATCATAATATGACGCGAAGGTGATAAAAAATATGCACTTATTCAACGATAGAAGCTCGATCATACCAATAGCTTTGTTACTTTTGCACCGTTTTTCAGTAATTCGAATAATAAATAATAAAATACCATATAATGGCGACTAACAGAACATTTACAATGATCAAGCCTGACGCAGTAGAAGGCGGTCACATCGGTGCTATTCTTGAGCAAATCAACGGAGCTGGTTTCAGAATCGTAGCTATGAAATACACTAAACTATCAGCTGAAAAAGCTGGAGAATTTTATGCAGTACATGCTGAAAGACCATTCTATGGTGAGCTAGTAGAGTTTATGAGTAGAGGACCTATCGTTGCCGCTATCCTAGAAAAGGACAATGCAGTAGCTGATTTCCGTACACTTATCGGAGCTACTAACCCTTCAGAAGCAGCAGAAGGTACTATCAGAGCTAGATTCGCTAAGAGCATCGGAGAAAATGCAGTACACGGATCTGACAGTGACGAGAATGCAGCCATCGAAGGTTCATTCCACTTTGCTGGAACAGAAATGTTTTAAATTTAAGATTGAGAGACTAAGCGATTGAGGGACTAAGCGATTGAGCTTATTTATTCAATTTTGATACTCTGATCTTCAAAAATATGTCAACTCTAGGTTTAGGGTTATGACTAAGTTTAACGGCTGTCTCAATGAGATGGTCGTTTTTTTTTGATTAAGTCTCTCTCCCTACGGATTATAGACCTAGGGATCAAGACTTAGGATAGTTAATACGCAAAGTGAACTTCTAACATTCCTTGATCAGTGCGTTAGGATCTAACCGAATAGTCTGTCTAGTACTATAGCTGTTGCGATACCTGCATTTAGTGATTCCGCGATCTTGTCTGTAGCTCCTGTGATCAAAATTTTACGATCAATAAATTGCATGTTCTCTTGACGGATACCCTGGCCTTCATTACCTATTACTAGTATACAAGGCGTAAGCGTCTCTGATCGATCTATTGGAGATCCATCCAATGCTGTACCTAATACTGTATGATCACTTATAGCCACTAGCTCAGATAGATCAGCAACAAAATACTGCATCCTATTATGACTCCCCATCGCAGCTTGAACTACCTTAGGATGATAAAAGTCCACAGTATCTCTACTACATACAAGCTGTGAGATACCATACCAATCGGCTGTACGTATGATAGTACCTAAGTTTCCTGGATTCTGGATACCATCCAGATACAATATCGATTCTTTCTTTAACGATTGTTTAATACTATTATCCACCATATCACATAGTAACAAGACGTCTGTAGGCGTTTTTAATTGAGAGATCTTTTTCATCTCCTTCGCATCTACTATTGTGACTTTGCTTTGATATGGTGATAAAATATCAGCGTGAGAAATTTCCCAATCTTTAGATGCGTATATTGTATCGATATTATACATCTGCGTCTTTAAGAATTCGACTGAGCATTTATCACCCTCTACAACGAATTTATTATACTTTTGTCTAAATTTCCCAAGGCGCAGAGATTGTAGATATTTTATGTCTGATACAGTTAGCAATGGTGTAGTATTTGAAATATTATAGATATTAATTATAGCCAATTCTCTAGAACAATATACAACGTTCTAGATGATTGAATATAATCCCAATCGATGATGGGTATAGATCATCGCGAAAGTTATTTATGACCACAAGATATAGCGAAAATATATACTATTATACCCTAGCTCTGCTACTTATGATTATGGCTATGTCATCCTGTAATCCTGGCAAGCACCTTACCGAAGGGCAATCTCTACTAGAAGAGAATAAAGTGACCCTTAAAACAAAGGATAAAATAGAGAACGAAGGGCTTCTCAAGTTAGAATTGAATTCATTTATCTCTCAAGAGCCCAACGGCACACTCATTGGATTTATCCCACAAGAATGGGTGTATATGATTAATGACGATGAGGATGATACCAAATGGTATAACAACTTTGCGCGAAAATACCTAGGTGCTCCTCCCACGATATACGATCATTTTTCATCTGAGGAAACTGCAGCCAGCATGGAAAAATTCCTTAGAAACAAAAAGGGTTTTTATGATGCTCGTGTATCAGTAGATAGCTCCAACATTAGCTACAAGACTTATGTAGAATATATCATAGATGCTAATCAAAGGTATTACATCAATAGTATCACTTACATAGGTAAGGATACAAACATGGTGAATATCATCAAAAACATGCAAAAGCGAAGTCTCATCAAGGTAGGCGATCCTCTAGATGCTACAGCTTTTGATCTAGAGAAAACGAGAATCGTAAACAAATTACAAAACCAAGGATACGCAAACTTTGCACCCAATTACATAGATATAAAAGGGGATAGTACAGGACTGGATCATAAGGTTGATATATTTATGGAAATCTACCCGCCTGCGCCTGGAGAAGTCCACAAGCGATATAGTGTCGGTGATGTCAACATATACACTGACTATTACCGCGGTGCTAATGAAGATAATCTATATTCTGAAAAACATGGAAAGTATACCTTCTTTGGTAAAAGCAAAGATTTCTTAGTCAAACCATCCGCCTTGAGTTACCGAGTATTTCTAGAACCTGGAAATGTGGTAAAGAAAGATGATCGACTAAAGACTTTTAAAGGGCTTTCAGGATTGTCGAGTTATAGATTTGTTTCTATGAATCCGACGAATAATATAGAATCTGATACCATTATTAATTTTGATATATTCCTTACGGCCTATCAAGATAGATGGGTAGGTGATTATGGAGCCGATCTTTTCTACTCTAGTATATCTGTGGGGAATAAGGATATCATCGGATATTCGTTAAGTACTACATTTGATAATAGAAATGCATTCGGAGGCTCAGAAAACTATTCTATCGGATTAGAATATGGGCAAGAGTTAGAACTCAATCCATTTGATACCAGAACGATAAGTCTATCCTTACAAAACACATTACAGATACCGAGAGAAGTCAATCTCTTAGGAATGTCGAGTATACTAAGAGCTATGCGACTCGTATCAGCAGATGGCTTAAAGTCGTTCAAAGAACAAGCTCAGACTAACATAGAAGGTGGTGTAAGAATACAACGAATCAAAGAATTTTTAGATGAAGAAGAGATCGGTGTATCATTTGGTTATTCATTTACTCCTGACAACTATACTAGGTATAATATAAGACAGATTGCCTTCAATCTAAACCTAGCGGAGATCAAACCTAAACTATTAGATCAAATTGGTAATAACCCTGCGATCATCAATAGTTTTGAAGATTACTTAATTACCTCATTATTTTTTAGAGACATTACATATAGTAAACAAAGTAAGGTATCACGTCGCGGATATTCATGGGCATTTGCTGGTTATTTTGGACAGTCTGGACTAGAGACATGGCTTGCCAACAAAGCCTATAATGGTATATCCGGTAATGATGCACAATGGGTTATCAAGGGTAGAAATGACCAAGAAGATGTCAACTTTGCTAAGTTTACTAAAGTGTCATTAGATATAAGAGGAAAAAAAGAACTCAACAAAAAATCAGAACTCGCCAGCAGGTTATTTTTAGGAATAGTTAATCCATTTGGAGGAGATGCAATTGTTCCTTTTAGAGAACAGTTTGGTGTAGGTGGTCCTACTTCACTCAGAGGTTGGGAGCAATCAGAGATAGGCCCTGGAGGATGGTTACAACCATTAGTACAAGATCAATTATTCTATCAAAAAGGTGATATCAGAATAGAACTTAACTTGGAGTATCGATTCGACATATTCAAAGTACCTTTTTTCGCTGGAAAAATAGAAGGTGCACTATTTACGGATGCTGGTAATATATGGCTATTACAACAAGATATCCTTAGAGATGATGCAGAGATAAGTGGCGACTTCTACAAACAAATAGCTGTAGCTGGAGGATGGGGATTGAGATTTGATTTTGATTTCTTCTTGATCAGATTTGACTTTGGGTATAAGATTCGTAATAACTACGTAAACAAGTACGGTAACCAATGGAGGTCATTATCTCAAATTAGGTCACAAGGTACTTGGGGATTTGGTAACCTACAGGTAGGTGTAGGATATGCATTCTAATAAATAAAACATCAATAACTATGAGTGATTATATACCATTTGATTGCAACGAATATGATAAGCTAGAGATATTAGCTATGCACAAAACTGCTATCACTCTTCTACCCAATCCATACGACACTATAGAGCCTATCCTAATTACAGACCTTATTGCCAAAGATGGCGTGGAACACATGCACTTTTCTAATGGTGAAAAAATCAGATTGGATCGGATCGATGTAATAGAGGAAAATATTATTTTTCTGAAATTCAGCGGTGACGAAGAAGAGTAAAAAGAAAAAATCCGCAGTCCATTTTATTTTCATTCGTCCATCAAACTACTATTAAATTCTACTCCTTTTTTCAATGTTCTGTGTACTGGACATCTAGATGCAATCTCTAGCAATCTTTCTCTTTGCTCTTGTGTAAGATCCCCTTTTAATTCTATTACCTTATCTACGTGATGTAGCATTCTTTCTTCCGTGCTACAAGCTTCACAATCTTCTTTATAAGATCTATTGTAAGATAGATGAACTTTGGCTTCTTGGAGATCCCATTTTTTTCTTCGAGCATACATTTGCATGGTCATCACTGTACATGCACCTAGAGCAGAGTTGAGTAATTCATAAGGCGACGGACCAAAATCTTGGCCTCCAACATCCTCTGATTCATCAGCTATCAAACCATGCGATCCTGCCTTGATCTCTGTGGTAAATCCATCGTCTCCTAGTCTTGCTACTACTTGTTTATGAGTAGATAATACTGGCTTTATTTTTTTATCAATATAGCGCATCACCCAACTGGCAATAACATTACCTGCGTAAAAAGCATCATCTTTATTGGTAAGCATATGATCCGCATTATTAAGCGTCACAAAACTCTTAGGGTGATATGCCGCTTTATATATTTGTGCTGCATTATCTATCTCGACTACCCTATCTTGCGGCGAATGCATTACCATAAGTGCCTTCTTCATATCCTTTAAAACTTGAAACATATTTTTAGATTTCAGATCATCTAAGAAGTGCTTCTTAATTGTATATTTTCTTCCTCCGATATCAATAAGTGCCTTACCAGTAGCTTCGATTTCTTCTATTCCGCTTTCTATGAGATGCTTCACATGCTCAGGCTCTGATGGTGTACCGATAGTCACTACTGCTTTGATACTTTCTACTTTTGCCGCCGCAAAGATAGATGCTGCTCCACCGAGACTATGACCTATTATAATCGTAGGCGCTACATAATTATCCCTTAGATAATCACATGCTGCAATGACATCTTCCACATTGGAAGTGAAATTAGTATCTGAAAAATC
Source organism: uncultured Saprospiraceae bacterium (assembly GCA_937995755.1). GTDB lineage: Bacteria > Bacteroidota > Bacteroidia > Chitinophagales > Saprospiraceae > UBA1994. The sequence continues at coordinate 8,244 of CALKJD010000071.1, forward strand.
ACCTTCACTATCACCTAATCCTGTAAAGTCGAAGCGCAAAACGGCAATACCATTTAATGTCAATGACCTACTGATATTACGAGTAGCTTTAAGACTTTTACTTCCTGTAAATGCATGTGCGAATACGGCGTAAGCGTCTGGTTCGCCCAATAATGGAAACTCTAGTTTGGCTGAAAGCTCATATCCATTACTATTGCGAAAGGTTATTTTTTTAGATGGCATATTTTGTTTTTAATAAAGAAAGATCACTTTCGATAAATTCAGGATTAAATCCTATTTCAAATAAATCATGAATATAAAACGATCAATAAATTTACAAAAGTATCAGCGAATCTATTGTCGGCAAAAGATCTGATATATCATATTTCGTATATTAACTGGAGTACTCAATCGTCAAGCGCAGACTCTTTTGGAATCTATTACTCCATTTTGACATTGCCTTTGATGAAGACAGCACCCTCTCCAGATATTGCCCTAGGCATTCCGTTTTCCATATTACTATCGAGTACAAGATCTTTTAATATAAGTTGCCCTTGATTGTATATAGCTCCTCCATTAGCAATAGCATTCCCTGCTAATATACGCATCGATTCTAGACTAAGTAATCCGTTAGTCCCTACGTGAAAAACAACATTTTGATTGCTTCCACTCAAGTATGTCCCATATAGGGTCATGCCCTCAACGTGTACGGATTTATCTACAAATAATTCACTTGTAAGATAAATCGTATCTCCAATGAGTCCAGGGTCAAATGTAATCGTATCCATCGGACAACCATTTGTCAATGCTGCCCTAAGCGATCCCAATCCATCGTTCTCTTCTATGAATACTCTAGAATTTCCATTGATAAGCGTATGACTAAGTACTACTTCATCTACACCATCTGATACGGTGACTTGATACGTACCTGCTAATAGCATATTTGCAGTAGCCGTGGTGGCTCCATTGGACCAATTGTATGTATACGTATAATTTCCCTCAGAGGGAGTTGCGGTAATAGATCCATCAGCTACCGAGATACAAGATGGATAACTATACTCTAATGTTGCGGCTAAAGGGCCTACACAAAAATCGATTACATCTGTAGTAAAGTCACATACATTAAGTATTTCTACACCAGAATTGTGATCTGTAAGTGTAACGTAGCCCATCGGAGAAGAGTATGATGCACATAATCCATCTCCAAAAGAATCGGTAATGGTAAAACTATAGCAACCATCCGAAAGACAAAACACTTCTCTGTAAATCGCTCCACTAGCCACATCATCAAAAACTTTTTTATATACCACTTCATCATTCTCATTTTTTAATTCGTATGAAAACTCATGAGGTGATTGATCCAATTGAACTTCTATCACAAATGGCCTTTCTTCGCATTGTTCGACCAAATCTACTACATCAAAATCCTTGACTATACTACACATATCTGCATCTGTGACTGTCACCATATAACTTCCTGCTGCTAAATCACTTATAGAATTACCTGACGCACCTGTAGACCAAGCATAAGTATATGGACCTGCTCCACCGAAACTTGATATCGCAGCACTTCCATTAGCCCCTCCAACCGCTGAAATCACGTCGACCGCAGATACCAAAGCTGTAGGTTGAGAGATAAAAAAATATTTTCGACTTGTCAGGATTCCATCAGACACATCACAATAATAAGTGCCACTAACTAAAGCAGATTCAACATTAGTCATTCCTCCTGATGACCAAGCATATGTATAAGTCCCAGATCCTCCAGAAGCAATGACAGTAGCTGAACCATCTGCGCTATCAAAACAATTTGCATCTATATGACTACTCGTAACCACAAATGTACCTGACTCTTTCAGTATTTTTGTTGGAGTAGTCAATCGACCAGAAGTATTAAATTGATCCGTTGAAGATGTTGCTATATTAGGAACATACCTATTAAGACCTGCTATGAATACGTCGTCAATATACCATCCGTTTCCACCTACGTATTGATCACAGTTCATAAGGAATCGTATCATCGCCAATTGGCCATCATAAGCCGAAAGATCAATTTCTGAAGTAATGAAACCTCCACTATTCCCGCTAAACCCTGGCTTAGAATTAAATATGGTATTGTTATAACCATTAGTGGTAAAATGATCGCCAAGATCAGACCAAGTCTTACCATTGTCTATCGATATTTCTACGAGTCCTCCATCCCAAGCTTCTTCTGTATCATAGAAATGTGTAAATACAAGCTGTGAAGCCGCACCTAATCCTAAGTCAAACGAAAACTGTAACGTAGCTGCCCCAGATGAGGAACCGTCTACAGCTTTCCATGCATTTGAACCACTATAAATTGTTGAACTTTGGAGCACCCAATTAGTACTTCCAGACATACTCACTTCCCAATTAGCGGTGCCAGATTCGTGATCATCAAATACGTCCTCTGCTACAGTTTCTACATTATTATCTAATGTCACTTGAAATGAATAGGGAATAACCTCATCTACATCTATATCCACTGCTGGCCAAGTCACTTCACCTGCAGCTTCGGTACCACCATTAGATGCCATTACAAATGAAGTACTACTAGGCAAATCATCCACAACAATAAGATTTGTTTGATCTATGGTATGGTTATTTTTCGATGTAAGCACGTATGTGATGGTCTGCCCTGGCAATACTTCTGTATCCGCTGTAGTCTTAAGCAATTCCAATGTGCAGCTAGGTGGAAGATCAAAAGCTTCATTACCATCAGATCGACTACTGCTAGTCCCTTGAGAAGCAGAGTAGCCTAAACCACGATTAGCAAATATCTCCCATAACTTACAAACATGAGCGCCTCCATTGATAGCTTCGTCAGCGGCAATAATCGCGTCTCTACCATCAACAAATCCAGGACTACACGGCTGCAACTTGAGTGCTTCTATCACCAATGTCATTGCCATATTATTGCCGCCAGTACCATTGTACAAATCAGGATCGAAGCCGTGCTCATCTACCATCATCCATGTCATATCCCATAGCATAGTACACCATACAGAGCCTACTCCATGTGGGATAGATACACCACTAAAAGAAGATGCATAAGTCATTGGATTTACTGACATATCAGTAGTATATGGATAAGGTCGTATACCTGGACCATTAGCTGCTTGATTAAATAAATATGTACCAATAGGTCGATCGTCTGTTTCAGTATCTCCCACTTCCATCGTCATCATTAGGCCAAACCAATCTGACCACCCTTCTCCCATTTGCTCTTCATTACCTAGACATCCAGCCGCTGCAGGTCCACCAGTAAGTCTATTTGATATACCGTGCCCATATTCGTGAGCAATGACACCATTATCAAAATCACCATCTCGAGATCCACAGAGATACATTTGCATACGAGGATTACCTCCATCTGGGGGTGTGGACATATTAGCATTACATGTGGCTAAACCGTCTTGTGCTTCGGCTAATACCGCATCGCTACCTATACCTCCGATTCCATTATGATTCTCTTCTTGAAAATTACCTGAGGCTTCATCAAAACCATAATTGTACCACATATCATGAATCACATTACTCCAATAGAATAAGTTAGTGAGTGCTGGCAAAGGTAAACTAGCAGGAGCGGTCGTATCATCCCAAGCAAAATCAAATAGTAAATTAATACCTCCATCTGCTCTATCCGCATCTCCGTTGGTAGCAGAATTGGTTGCATTATTATCCAAGTAGGCATCTACGTTATTTCCTTTAGTTACTGTAAAGTCTATACCGTTTATTTGATGCCATCCGTTAGGAGAAGCAATTGCATTATCCAGCCATGGTTTATCTACTAAAGATCTTGGTCCATGATTTGGACTTTCTAGTGGGTAGGCAAATACATTATAAGTACTATCAGTCATCATAGTCAAAGAAGTACTATTATCTTCCTCTATGAGAAGCTCTTCTACTTCGTGACTACACTCTCTTTTATGTATAGTGTTTCCAAGTGCATTACATTCTACTGTCCAATCATCTTCATGAAGCACTTCTCCTGTTTCTACATCTATGAAATAATTTATCCAATGCCCAGATTGCTTTTCATCAATTTCAACACTCCATACATATCTTAAGTCTGCTTTTTCGAGGAGATATAATTTTCTCTCTAGCACTACTTCGTTATAAGCTATGCCAGGAGCACTTAATACGGTGCGTTGACTTGGTCCTTCCGCTTTTGAAATCTGTTCTATACCAATACTATCTTTTCCTAATTTACTCCCTAACAACCTTACGACAGCATCCGCATCTAACTTGAATCTGTTAGTTATATTTCTATTTGATAAATATTGATGAAGTCTATTATCTAGGCGAATTTGCTTTCCATTTATTATGTGGACTGCTCCGTAACTATTATATAACTCTAGCTTACCGATTGCCCTTTTAGCATAGATATGCCTAACCTTATTGGAGGTATAATCATCTGTTATCATTATATCCTCTGGGGCCAAAGTATTGACTTTCCCTAATTGACTATGGAATAATTGTAATGCTGATTGCGCATACGTAGTACTAGATATAAGTACTATAAAAATGAATAGCGAGATACGAATTCTATTCATAACTATTGGAGGTTGGATTATTAGGAAATTTCACAAATACTGAAAACAAACCTAATTTAATATTTAATCAGCTAAATGTAGACACAAAGCTTAACTAAGTCATTCAAAATGATCTACTTAAGCTGTTTTTTAACCATTTTGTAATGCGGTATACCTACTTCTTCAAACTTCTTTCCAAGAGTTTTATAATCTAATCTTTTATAAAATTTCACCGCTGATTCTCTCGCATGCAATTCAAATTGACTATACCCCTCTCCTATCGCTAATTTTTCTGCTGATTGAACCAAGTAAGTTCCAATCCCTTTACCTTGATTACCTAACTTCACTGCTACTTGCCGCATCTTAAGTATATCATCACTGATAGGTTTAAGTGTAAGTACTCCAAGTATTTCATCGTGATCATCAAAGCACGCTAAATGATATGAGTCGTACTCCTCGGCTATATCTTCTGGATAAAACTCCATCTTTAGAGGCTTTCGAAGAACTTGATCTCTCAGCCTAAGGGCTATATCAAAATCAGGGCTTGCAAACTCAATAAGTCGAGTATACATAGAATGAAAATATTAGAAATGAATAATGTAAATTGTAATAGATTAGAGCTGAATCAGATGCTCATTGTATCCTGCAAAGATTCCTAAGCCACCATTAATATTACTATGATACTCGGTAGATAATAAAACGCTACTACCGGTTTCTTGGCCGCCATTTTCTAATTCTACTATGCTTAGAAGATTCTTGTAATAATCCGATGAGGCACTAATCACCTTTAAATAATAATCTTCGGTTTCTGGTTCTATATCATCAGTACCGGTGCTTCCTCCAGACGCTATTGGATTAGTAGAAAGGTCGCGGTATGACAAAAAAGAAATACCTGCAGTAAGGTCTAACTCTTGTATAAATAATTTTGACCACTTGCCGTTATTCTGCACAGACTCGATTGATCCTCCATCATATATTCCTAGAAGATTAGTAGTAGGATTTTCTGGTGTCAATTCACCTTGGATTATCTCCCAAATATAGTAGTTGTCAATATCCTCAGAATCTTGAATTTCGAAATCAACCTTAACCGCTCCATCATTATCATCACCAAAACTTGTAGTGATTACATTTTCTACAATGGCCTGTGTAGGTATTCTACTAGACGCAGTAATTAATGGATAACCTTCTACCTTTATCTCAATACGATAAACTTGATTTTCGATTGGAAAAGTATTCACTTTATAGTTACCCTCACCAACGTATAATGGCGTAAATAGATAGACTCCATCTCCTCTTAAAACTTTAATCTCAGCATCTTCGATCCATTGATCTTCAGTTTCTCCATCTAAGACATTCTTAGAGAAACTCAAGTTAACTTCGAATTCTTTGTTGGGGCTGAAAGTAGAATTTACAACTACGTACTTCTCTACATCGATATAATCAATCAAGATTTCTTCTTCACAAGATGTGAGAGCGAAACAAAATAAAATTATTGATATGTGAAATAGTGTTTTCAATAGGTTGTAATCTTAGCCTAAAGATAAACATAACAGACTGATTATCAAAGCCCAGCTACAAGTAGAAATCAATCAAAATATAATTTCAAAACACTAAAACAACTTTATTCACACAACAGATTATGTATGATATAAAAAACAAAGCCAAACTTAATATTGCGGACAATCAATTAAGATCTAAATTTCGGAAAGCTAATTGCGTATCGAAAGCTTGATAATCGACCATTTCTTGCACTAAATATTCTTCTAATGGGACCACTAAGGGTGAGATACTTAAAATCGATGATGTGGCTACTGTCAATCTACTTTCTTTGACAATGATATCTCTATGCAAGTTTTGCTTCATGTATTACGATCTATCTATTTTAGGCTATACCGTTAACTGTACAAAATATCATTAAGTATATCTGCTACTTTCATGTGACAAAAGCATGATATCCCATTGAAATACTTCAGTAGAAATGGCATATAGTACTCATAAGACGATAGCTATAATAAGATACCCTATTATCACTTGTCATAATATCAATGAAAGCGCAAAATCCTCAACAGCTTAAAAGCTAAATGTGGTATTGAAATGAGGATAGAATGGAAACAGGCTTAATTTTTTGAATACCCTTTTATTACCTATATTATCTTGGAAGCCATATAAGTAATATGGATTGTATCTATTATATACATTATAAATCCCAAAGCTGGCTTTCCATCCACGGCCATCTGAAGTGTTATCGTATTTCGCTAACAGGTCAAGATGATGATATGCTGGCATCCTATAGTTATTGAGCTTATCTGTAGTGAGTATAGTAAACCCTTCTGGAGTTTGAATCTCAATTAGATCTACCGTGAATGTAAACCCACTTCCATAGACCCATTGGGCCCCTAAATCCCACTTAGAACTCACCTTGTAAGACAAGCTTAAATTGAGATCATGAGGTCGATCATATCTATCGGCAAAAGCCTTCCCATCATTAAGGTTATCAAATCTATTCTCTGCATTGGATTTAGTATAACTTATATTGTACTGCCATAAGCCCGTTGCCTTTTGCATACTTACCTCTAATCCTGAAATATTTCGATTTCCAACCTCTATTTTCCGCTCCCAGTCTCTGTCACTTACAAAATTAAGCTTAGAGTCAATATCATTCAGAATCGAAGAATAAAGATCTTGTGGATTGCGATAAAGAATAACATTTCGTTGTCTCTTAATATATCCGCCTACCGTAAACACATGGTCGTAGCCTAGTTCTGTACGCAATGTCATGCCGAACTGATCACTGACCTCAGGCTCTATCTCATCTGTACTAGGCACCCATAAATCGGAAGGAAGACCTAAGCCATTATTGACCAACAAATGGACAAACTGTACCATACGACTCCCAGTAAAACTGAAGCTAATATCGTTTTGCGGTTGGAAACTTACTTTGACTCGAGGCTGTAAATAGTTAAAACCTTCTCCTCGAACTCCGAAATGTGTAAAATTAAAGCCTCCATAAATCTGGATATTCCTACTAGGCGTATAGGTATCTTCAATATAAAAAGACACCTCATTGCTGATCGTTATGCTATCTGGATCTATGCTAGGCTCATCGATTGCATCGGTAAAGTTTTGCTCTATCTTCGGACTAAATCGATGATGATTGTACCCTACACCGAACTTCATCTTATGTGTTGCATTGAGAAAATAATCTAGTCCCACACCTCCGATGACATTGACAATACCACTATCTGTAATTACGTTTCTTTTTACCTCACCGATTACATCTTGGCCTTGTAAATCGACAAAATTGTAAGCCGCCTTCGACCGATAATCATAATGTAATATTCCTGCATTAGCATTCAAGAACAGTTTTGGTGAAACGACAGTGGAATATTTTGCGCTCAACAACTCATTGCCCCAACCAAAGCTAGTCTGCTCTTCACTTTCAAATGATCCACCTGAATTATTAGGTAGAGATTGATTTTTCTCCAGCCTCACATAATCTCCACCTTTATATCCACTTATAGACAACGAAGATGTATTACTAAACCTATAGGTATATTTCGCTACGAAATCATGAAAGTCTAAATCAACATCATCAAATACTGTTAATTTATCTATCAATGGATCTATATAGGCATTGACCCATGAGAGTCGACCTCCAATCAAAAATGTAGCTTTATCAGAAAGAGGACCTTCTAAAAACCCTTTCACACCAGGAAGTCCAGCAGATACGCTTCCTTTTACTCTTTCTTGGTTACCATCTTTAAGATTCACCTCTAATACACTGCTTAATCTGCCACTGTATCTGGACGGAAATCCTCCCATAATAAGTTGAGCATCACGTGTAGCTTCCTCCATAAAGATCGATGATATATCAGCCATATGATTAGTGGCATACATGGGTATATTTTCTAGTAGCATAAGATTTTGATCTGGAGCACCACCTCTTACCATTAGCCCTCCTTGTCCTTCGCTGCCTGAAAACACACCAGACTTTTGTCTAGCCATATGTACCAGATCTCGCTCGCCCATTATGTTTACCTTCGCACTCGCACTATTTAAATCTATTACATCACCACCAGTAGTAGGATTTGTCTGATCACTGAGTGCTTGAGTAATGATGATAGTTGACACTTCTAAATCTGCAGATAGATGAATATGGAGCGTTGAGGTATCCACACTGATAAATTCATCACGATGACCGATATAGCTTACTCGAAGTACATCTCCTTTTTGAATATTAGAGATACTATAAAATCCTTCATCATTGCTATAGGTACCACGATCTTTACCCATATGATATATCGCTGCACCATAGAGCCTCTCACCACTTTCAGAATTTAAAATATATCCATTTATGGTGAAGACATCTGACTTAGATATATCATCCTTCACTGAGATGATAATTTTATTATTAGACCGCTCTACTAAGTCTACTTCATACTGACTCAGTAATCTGCGTAGAACTTCGTCTAATGAATATGATCTACTAGAAAGCTGTACCCTACCGTAAGCATCAAACTGAGACGTACTGTAACTGAGTGAAACATCAGCACTACGCTCGATATCGCCCAGAAAAGCAATAATAGTCGTATCTGTAAAACTTGGTGTATACGATATGGATAAGGTCTGCGAATACGCAGTAGTGATAGAAACTAAGAATAGTCCTATATTGAATAATATTGTCGCTATGCCTTTAGGTGTAGGCATAGTTGACTAGCAATTGATTTGTGAAATTATTATTTCTCCATCTACCGTCTTATATTCTAGTGAGAGTAAGATAGATAACTCTTCCAAGGCCTCCTTTAGTGTCTCTTGATCTAATGTAGTGGAGATTCTGCAATCTTTCGTTACTATATCCGAAGATAAAGATATCTCAGCTTGATAATGCGTTGCTAAGTTCTTTACGGCTGTTGATATATTTACATCATTAAGAACAAGCTTACCGTTTTTCCAACTTAAGTAATTAGGATCATTCATAGCTACGCGGATCACATCACCATCGAGTACTTTGATATAATCTCCTGCTTTGAGGTCAAATGATCTATCAGCAATATCATATCTTACATGACCTTCGGTTACATATATTTCTTCCACATTATCCGTAGATCTAATATTGAACTGAGTTCCTAGCACCGTAATCTTCCCCTGAGGCAAAGCTATTGTAAATGGATGATTCTTATCCTTAGCTACATCAAAAAACGCTCTTCCTTTAAGGCTTAATGCTCTTTCTTGAGTAAAATCTTCTGAGATGATATCCAATGTGGTACCTCTATCGAGACTTACTATTGTATTATCTGGAAGGTTCGCTGATTGATTACTGTCTGTAGTTGCGTAATGAGTTGTATAACTATCTGTAGTATACTTCTGCCATACAATAGACGTAGCGGCTAATAGTGCTATGATAGCAGCACCTGACATTAACCATTTTTTTAGCTTAAAGACTTTAGCATCAGTATTTTCTGGCTCTTCTTCAGTGATTTGCTCTTCTATCTTATCCCATGCATTCTGGGTATCATATGCCTTATAATCGGACATATCAAGTGAAAATATCTGTTGCATTTCCTCTAACGCTTGCACATTATCTTGTGCTTCAGCCTGCCATGCATTGAGTTGTTCTAACTCAAGCTTGTCAGTTTTGTTAAGTAAATACTTAGAAATGATGTTTTCTAGACTCATCTAGGATAATATTTTTTCAAATGTTTGTTCGTAACCTTAATTTGGGACTACGACTTTAATAACGTATAAATTTAGTTTTTCGTCTTCATCATTTCCCTCAACAATCTCATGGCTCTACCTATCTGATTATCTACTGTTTTGGGACTGATACCTAATTCATCTGCTATTTCGCTGTAAGTTAGGCCATTTATCTTACTCATAGTAAAGACCTCACGGCATTTAGGCGGCAATTGTCGTATTGAGTTAAACAATTTTTCTTTTAACACATACTTATCGGCTTCTTCATCAATATTTATCGAAGACGACATTTCTAGTCTACTTTGATTCTCTTCGCTCAGTTTCTTATCTAACTTGAGTTTTCTGAGGTATTCTATGCACTTATTCCTCGTCGCAGTAAAAAGGTAAGATTTGACATTATCTAAGTCACCCAAAGTGTCTTTCTTCTGCCACATCTTGACAAATATATCTTGTACCGCATCTTCAGCCTTACTGCTATCATATAAGATAGTGTTGGCAAAGTTGCACAGCGGATTATAATACTGTTCAAACAGCTTTTTAAATTCTTGCTTGGTCAAGTGATGTCTTAGATTGTAAATAGTTCTAATTCTTCGTTGTGAATATAACGATCCATTCTTAAGAACTGTGGAATTAGTTAAGGAAAAATTTCTAATGCTATTTTCATAGATTCTGCAAATGCATCCTGATTGATATTCATAGAGATTTTATTCTTCTCAAAATAACTAATAAGATTTTCGGTAGCCATATTACCCGTAAGATCATCTTTGGCCATAGGACAACCACCAAAACCCTTAATCGCTGAATCAAATCTACGACAACCACTATTGTATGCCGCATCTATACGATCATACCAATTGTTAGGTTGAGTATGCAAGTGAGCTCCAAATTCTACATCCGGATATGGTGGTATAAGGTCGCTAAATAGATATTTGATGCTCTCTGGAGTAGCTACACCTATAGTATCTGACAATGCCATAATCTTAATATCCATAGCTGACAAACGATCTACCCATTGCTGTACGATCTCCACATTCCACTCATCACCGTATGGATTACCAAAACCCATAGAAATATATATCACCAATTTCTTATCGTTACCTACACACACTTCTTGTATTCGTTTTACCCTTTCTAAGCTTTCTGCTATAGTAGAGTTAGTATTACGCATTTGGAATGTCTCCGAAATAGAAAACGGATAACCCAAATAATCGATTTCAGGGTGGCAAGCTGCATCGTCTGCACCTCTGAGATTAGCGACTATCGCTAATAGCTCCGTATCGGTGTTATCTAGATCTAACTTGGAGAGTACTTCTGCCGTATCTCTCATCTGCGGTATCGCCTTAGGAGACACAAAACTACCAAAGTCTATCACGTCATATCCTACCTTTAGTAGCTGATTGATATATCTCGCCTTATCATCTGTGGCAATGAAATCATGTAAGCCTTGCATGGCATCACGTGGACATTCGATTAGCTTAGGTGTAGTCATGACGTGAAGATAATGAATTCTTTGTTTTGGAAGTATTAGACTGATTAAAGTGTCGGTGACAATAATTATATGAACACTTACCTATAAGAAATAAGAGCATCTACCAATCATCGCTTAGATATCTTATGAGTCATAAAAACATGGCCATTAAGCCACAGAGTATCCTACTCTCATAGGTATTCAGACAATCTTAGAGCACCAAAAAATCAATAACTTTCGTGCTCGTCGTCTTCATCTGGATGAATCTTCTCTCCGCAGTATTTACAGTGCACTGCATCGTAATCATGTCCTTCATGACCACAAAATCTACAGGCTTGAGTAGAAATTTTCTTTTTATCTTTTGATATACTACTTACCATCTCAGCACTAATAATGCCTGTTGGCACTGCTATGACAGCATAACCCAATATCATGATACATGCTGCTATAAACTGCCCTAAAGGTGTGATCGGACTGATATCTCCGTACCCTACTGTAGTAAGTGTAACGATAGCCCAATAGATAGATCTAGGAATACTATCAAATCCATCATTGCTCACTCCCTCTACCATATACATCACCGCACCGAACACGATGACTGCTAATAAAACGAAGTACATAAAAACTGTAATCTTAGCCCTACTCGCCTTGAGCGAATTGACGATTACATTACCATGCTGAAGGAAACTACCCAACTTAAATATCCTAAATACCCGAAGTAATCGCATCACTCTAATGATGATAAAATGTTTACTCGCCACAAAGAATAACGAGAGATACAAGGGTAATATAGCTAGAAGGTCAACAATACCATAAAAGCTAAAAATGTACTTGGATGGATTCCTTACGGCGTAGATTCTTAAAACATACTCTATGGTAAAAAATATGGTGAATATCCATTCCAACCATAAAAACAAGGTGCCAAATCGTATATTGAGTGACTCGACCGTCTCTAGAGAAACTACTATAACACTAGCGACAATCAGTACTAAAAGAATAATATCAAACCACTTCCCTGCCTTAGTATCAGCTTCGAAGATAATCTCATGGACTTTCTCTTTGAAAGGTGTAGATTTATATGGCATTTAGTTAAAGTGTAATTTATTTTCTGTGTTAGCAATTGGATATATCAATATCTACACGCAATTTACATAATTAATTCTCCTGTAGTACTTTATAGATTCGATCTACTAATGCTGAGCCTTCGTCAGAAAATCTTTTGCTATCAGTGATATTAGATCTCGTAATGGCGTATATAAAGTTATCTGCAGCTATCTCATCCGGATGAATAATATACTGAGTATTATCTTTTATCTGCTCAAAAAAGCCTGGCATCATACCATCTGTAAGAGTAGTTCCCAAGTTTTCACCATGAAGCAACTTACCTGTACTTTCATCTAATTCAAACAAATCAAACTGTAAATAGCTAAAAAAACTAGGATTTTCAGGCGTAAAAGTGGCCTTATTACTTAATATCAAAGGAATGGCCTTCGCTGTAGAATCTTCATCCCTTAGCTGAATGTAATAATCCGTAGAAATACCATCTGGATTAGTAAGCCATCTATCTGTTATCGTTTTCGGAATATCGAGCGTTTCCAGATGTGGAAAGAAACCTATCAATGCATAAAGCTTTTCTCTTAATGGCTTGTCATACCTGCTGATAATATGAAAAGTCTCATGTATCATCACTGGCTCTAACATCTCTTTGGCCCCTTGACGATGTAACACATTTTCAGGAATCATTATATTTTTTCCTCTAGTATAATACACATCTGGACCATAATGGTTAGTTCTAATCTTCACAAGTCTGATATCGTCAGGCATAAGACTAGGATTTACTCTTTGTACTTGCACTTTGATACTATCAAAAATTTCATTGAGTAGAATCTTCTCAGTATCCTTCCAATTCATCACTTCAGTACGTAGATATGCCTTGTACTCCGAGAGTGCTTCCTCACGACTGGCATAGGACTTTTCTGACTTCATCTGAATCGCCATATCTATAATAGATACATTATCAAAGAAACCATCAACATCTTCATCAACAATAGCCTTTGCGGCTGATATACTATCTACGTAGGTTACTACGGCACCCTTAGCAGTATTACTATCAGGTTGTGACTTATTAGATCTACATGACAATAGGGTTATAAGACATACTATCCATAATAAATTTGCATTCGCAGACATATTCCTTTTAATTTAGTTAGGACAAAGGTAATAAAGAGTATGAGAGATTAAATATGATAAAAATCAATGTCCTTAATACGTTTTGATAGAAAGCTAAAACCTTGAAATTTGTATTTTTGTTTAGGAAAACTATGAATCACTAATTCTATAGTCGCTTATCAGAGGCATATAGACTTTTTATTCATAATCAATCGTTATTCACCTATCACATATACCTACTCTACATTGAAACTGAAATACTTCCTTCTATTTATCGCAATCACAGCTCTAGGCTTGCTTTTCTTCTACAGTCAATCTAAAAAATCTAAGACTACTAATCAGACGGTTACGACAGAAGTAGTCAGTCAAGGTATGCCTGATGACTTTTTAGCATTCTATAATCAATTTCATGAAGACAGCATTTTTCAAATGGAGCATATCAACTTTCCGCTTAAAGGAATCAAAGCTATAGAAGATACTGGAGGTGGAGAAGAGTACAGTTACTCTAAGGAGGAGTGGATCATTCACAAACCATTCGATGATATGGGTGGTACATTTTCAAGGTCATTTGAGGAATTTGCAGGCATAGTAGTGGAAACGATAATAGCCAACGGAGGTCAATTTAGATCCGTACGTAGATGGGCTAAGTTGGGTGATGAGTGGAATCTTATTTTCTACCAGCCTATGGGAATGTATTAATATAGACATTATACGATACAGCCTATTGATCATCTAATCAATAAACATTTTCACTTTAATTTCATTGTGTACTGAAATCTTATCAATGCAATACTTAATACTTACTATAACACTGATGACCGCTACTATTATCAATGCTCAAGAAAAGCCAACGCTAATATATATTGGCGACCCTATGTGCTCTTGGTGCTATGGATTTGGCAATGAAGTAGAATCTGCACTGAAAGAGTTAGGCGATGATATCCAACTAGAAATGGTAATGGGTGGTCTACGACCTTATAATACGCAGCCGATGACGGAACTGAAAGATTTCTTGACAGACCATTGGGATGATGTACATCGTGCTAGCGGACAACCATTTCAATACGGAATCTTGGACACAGAACTTATATATGATACAGAACCCGCTTGTAGAGCAGTGATGATAGCTAGAGAGCTACAACCGAATTCGGTTATGCATTACTTCCACAAAGTTCAAACTGCCTTCTATGCCGAAAATAAAAACCCTCTAATTACAGCGACTTACGCTGACATTGCAGAAAGTTTGGGAATCAAAAGAGATGTGTTTATTCAGCGCTTCGAGTCTGAGGCGTCTAAAGAGCTCATCAAAAAAGACTTTTTACGTGCATCGCAGTTGGGTGTTAGGAGTTTTCCTACTGTGCTATTGATGCATAATGGTAAGACAAACGTAGTTTCTGCAGGCTATAGTAAAGCGGACAAACTAGTGACAGCGGTCAATAAGATTATCGGCAAGTAAGATCTACGGCTAAGGTGATTCCAATAATCAAAAAAAAAACGCTGCGTCTCCTATTTCGAAAACGCAGCGATCATTAGGTTATCCGACCCAATAATAGAGTTAGCGATCTAACGCCCTTTTTTCCCTTTAGCTTTACTCTTAAGTTGGAGTAATCTTTTACGTCGTTTGATACGCCTTGCTTCCTCCACTGTTATATTAATATTCTTATCTTTTTTCTTATGAAATGCTGCTCCTGATGGCCCTTTTGTTGGGTTTTTCATATTCATATTCGGCATCTGTACTTCTTCTATCTCAGAGTACAATAGCTCGTCTGTAATCTCAACAGATGCTGGCACATTGATCTCTGGTACAGCGTATTCCATAAGTCCTTCGATTGCCTCAAAGAATGGCTTCTCTTTATCCGTAATATAAGAGATCGTCCTTCCTACCGCTTCTGCTCTACCTGTACGTCCTATTCTATGTACATAACTCTCTGCTTCTTCAGGAATATCAAAATTGATAACATGGCTAACCGTATTAAGATCAATACCTCTAGCCAATATATCCGTGGCTATCAATAACCTATGTTCGCCATTATCAAATTTATTGATGGCATTGAGTCTATAGTTCTGAGACTTATTGGAGTGAATAACACCTACTTCTTCGCCAAAAACATCCTCGATATTTTCATGAAGTACATCGGCCATCTTCTTAGTATTGAGAAAGATAATTACCTTATTATACTTCTCTTTATCTTGGAGATGGTGCTTCAGTAAATTTACTTTAGAGTAAAAATTGGGTACATGAAACTTAGCTTGTGTAATATTATCAAGTGGAGTACCAGAGTCTGCAGATATTATACGCTCAGGAGCATTAAAGTGATCATCGATTAATGCAGATACATCATCCGTAATCGTAGCTGAAAAAAGCAAATTTTGCTTCTTTGCTGGTAAAAGCTCTAGTATATCATTAAGTTGAGATCTGAATCCTAGATTAAGCATTTCATCTACTTCATCAATAATCAACTTCTTGATAAATTTAGCATTCAGCGATTTCTTCCATATCAGATCTAATAGTCTACCTGGAGTAGCTACTACGATATCGCAGCCGTCCATAATCTCAGCGCTATGCTTTTTTATATTGACACCACCATATGCAGCTACTGTCACTACATTCATATATTGGGTGAGTTTATCTACTTCAGCTTTCACTTGTAGCGTAAGTTCTCTTGTAGGTACCAATATCAATATACGCGGGTTAGGATCTTTGGTAAATTTCCAAAGTCTAAGCACAGGCAGTAAATAGGCAATGGTCTTACCTGTACCTGTTTGGGCAATACCTACCACATCACGTCCAGACATGATAGTGGCAAAAGCTTTTTCTTGAATGTCAGTCGTCGTCTTGAAGCCAATCTCGTCGAGTGCCCTGAGCATTTGTTTACTAATATTAAGATCTGAAAATTCCATAGTGCAAAGATAGACAATTAGGTTGGATGATTACACCATCCCTTTGGATCTCTAAAATCGTAAAATATAAGTGACCGCCACATCCTTATGCGCATACACTACCGAAGAATCTATATTATTTTGATATCCTCATAATAGTTAATAGTTTTACCGCTCGAGTAGCGTATTACTATACGGTTTTTAAAATAATTATTAGAATAGCAATCAACTAAATCAATTCATATGACATCAAAATTTACATTAGTCCTAAGTTTAATATTCTTCTCATCTGTGATGATGGGACAAGGAGTTACATTATTACAAACTATCTCTGAGGGAGACCCAAACAGTTTAAGCGGACTAGGGTACTCATTTTCTGGCAAAATCATAGAAGAAGAAAATCTATATTTTAGAGGATCAAAAAATGGGCTTACGGAAGCCATATGGGAAACCGACGGCACTGTAGCTGGAACTCATAAAATCATAGAAGAAGGCAATGGGATCTCTTGGAGTAGTATGTGGTTTCTTGATGAAGTAGTCATCGTAAAAGAAAGTGATGGCTGGTCGTTCTTAGAAGATGACTCTCTCACTCCTATCACAGACCTACCCAATGAAGACATCAGGCACTTAGAGCAGAGCACAAACAACGATTTATATATTGCTACCAGAAGAGACAACAATATCATCTTACATGCCAGCAACAATGACAATGAAGATTTACAGGAAATAGGAGAATTCCACCCTAGCCAAAACTCATTGGTCATGACTGTGGGCACTGAAGGTGCAATGATCTTTAATGACAATCCATTTGTAGAAGATTTCCCAAAAGTGTACCTAAAAGCATCCAATGAAATTGTAGACATCAACGAATATTTATCTCAGTGGTTTACTGTATCTAGTTTTAACTATGCATACCTATATGATAAGTACATGTTCACTAATTTTAATGATGGCAACAACTTTGCTGGCAACTACATCATTGACATGGAAGTAGGAACTTATGCAGAATTTCAATTTATAAGAGAACCCATAAGTTATACCAGACACAATGGTAATCTATTCATGGTTACAAAAAGTGAAGTAGTCAAGATTGACGAAAGTGATCTAAGTAGTGTAGAAATATACGACGATGTATTTCCGTTTTCAACCTCTCTGGTAATAGAAGACAAAGTCTACATTAATGGTGATGATGGCGACAATGTAATTGTGGTTGAAATCGACATGAACGCATCAAGTGTCAGAGCATTACCAGGAACTTTCACTGGAGATTCTTTTTATGACAATAAATTTGAAGTGTATAAAGATGAATTTTATTATATCTCAAAAACAACACATTCTGTTTTGCACAAATACGATTTTGACAATGACATGCCTGTGGTCATAGATACACTTTCGACACATACAGGAGCAAGTGTAAATCACGCTCTTGTAGCCATAGGCGATCACCTTGTAATCAGCAAAAGACCGACACCAATTGGCCACGAACTCTATGTGTATAATTCAGAAGCAACTGGTGTTACCAATCTATCTTACACTAACCTAGAAGTACTACCTACTATAGCTGAAAATCAGATTCAACTTAGAAAAGAAGGAGTGCTTTTTCAAGAAAATGGAGAAGTACAAATCATAGATATGAATGGTAAACAGAATGTCACTCTCTTAATGGATAATGGTCAGATAGATGTATCCAATTTCTCAAAAGGGATGTACGTAGGTGTGCTATCTATCGCCGATGAGGTATTTAAATTTACTTTTTTAAAGCAGTAGAAACATCTTAATCTAATACAAACAAAAATATAAATGAGCACGACATATTATCTGTCGCGCTCATTTTTTTTAACGAATATCACGGCGTCGACTTCACCCTAAAAGCTATTAAATTTATAGCTTTCCAATCACTCCTGTTTCGTAGCCTCCGCCGTATCCAATCATATGTGCATCTCCTATTTCTTTAAGTCCTCCGATGACACCATCCTTTGCCATTGCATAACCAAATTCTAATGCTCTCAAATATGGAAGTATCAAATTATCTCCTTCGATGTCATGGTTTTTAGTGATATACTGTAGTATGCCTACATGAGTATAATCCATAGTCTTCGAAGCATCGATAAAGTCTTCAAATTTCTTGAGTGTTTTTTTCCAACTAGGAAATGTCTTAATTAGAAACTTCAACGTAGAATCAAACAATGGTAGCAAATCATTCACTACCGTACTATTGGGTGGAACAAATGGAACTATATCAAGATAGTTTTCATACCTAATCTGAGACACTTGGCTATCATATATGGTTGCGAAATCTGCATTTCCTGGAAATGGTGACGCAAAAGTGATTATACCAGGCTTAGGATAATTAGTGTGATGCGATATAATAAATGCCGCATAAGATGCCATTGGCCCACCCTTGCTATGTCCTGTTATATATAGCGGCTTGGTACTCTTATTTACTACATAGATTTGATGTAGCGCTGCGTCTATCTGTGCCCATATACTCATGAATGCTTTGTAGAAACCGCTATGCACTTTTCCTGGTAATCCAACGCCAACAACTTGATTAATCTCAAAGATATCCTGCCACCAATCTTCTATAGTCGCATCATTCCACTTTTTGGGAGGAAGTGTTCCTCTAAAGGCCAGTACATTTCCTATATCTGTTTCACCAAGAATAGCTGCATTGATTTTTTTCTTGATTTCGTTACCTACATTGGTAAAGGCTTGCGGCTTACTTTGAAAGTGAGCCGCTGTATACAATCGATATCCATCAAACTTAGGTTTTGCGGTTGCTTTCTTTGGCTTAGGTGCAACTTGATTAGGCTTAGGTATTATAAAATTGCCTTTGAGATCAACAAGGTACGCACACGCGCTTGCGGCTAATAGTCTTTGTGCTGTTATTGGAGCTGACATAATTTAGAGTTTGAGTGATCAATTGATAACACTCAAATATATCATGTCAGTATCTCTAAAAATAGAGTGATTGTACTACACCACGGTCGCGTGATAATACTAGCTTAAAAATCCATATCAACTAAAATGAAAAGACCAGTCACTGTATTACAATGATTGGTCTTTTATATCTCAATAAATTTAGATCAAAATTAATCTCTATCTCCAAATTTATCTGTGTAATCTTTCATGGCTTGTTGAATTACTTCCATTGCTACTTCTCTGTTTTGAAAATCTTCAACGACTACAGACTTATTCTCAAGTTTCTTGTAATCCTCAAAAAATGACCTTAGCTCAATAAGCCAATGTGCTGGTAAATCAGTGATATCTTTCACATGGTTAAATGACATATCATTAGCAGCTACGGCTATGATTTTATCATCCATCTCATCTCCATCGATCATTCTCATCACCCCTAATACATTTGCTTCTACGAGGCACATAGGTACGATATCGATCTGAGAAATCACTAGTATATCTAGTGGATCATCATCATCGCAATACGTCTTAGGTATAAAACCGTAGTTTGCTGGATAGTTAATTGAAGAAAATAGAACTCTATCTAGTATGAGCATTCCTGACTCCTTGTCTAACTCGTATTTAGCTCTTACGTTCTTTGGAATTTCTATAATTCCTGTAACAGTTCCTGGTGTCTTATCTCCTATTGAGACATCATGCCATGGGTTAAATTTCATATTTACTTTAGATTTCGAGAGGTGAGATACCGAGGTTAAATTCAGCTAACTCGACCTACTCCGTTTTATAATTTACTTTTTATTATTTTAATGCGAATTACACTTACTCTTATAATTCAATATATTTATTTACTATCCCTTTTATCTCTTTCGATATTCAACACTTATAGAGTCCTCGAAAATCTATACTCCTAGGTTTGTTCTTATTAATTTTATCGCTATTGCCAGCAGTATGATTCCAAATATTTTTCGAAGTACTTCTGCGCCTCCTCTTCCTATTTTACTTTGAATCCATTTACTAGATTTCAATACTATAAATACAAGTATCAAATTCACTGCGATACCAATTAAGATATTAACCGTTTCATATTCTGCTCTAAGCGTAAGAATCGTAGTAAGCGTTCCTGCTCCGGCTATTAAAGGAAATGCAATAGGTACGATTGTCGCTTTTTGACTACCCTCTTCATCATGGAATATATTGATACCTAATACCATCTCCAAACCCATGAGAAATATAACTAAGGCTCCTGCAATAGCAAAAGAAGATACATCTACACCTAATAGGTGTAAAATAGATTCTCCTCCAAATAGAAAAGCGACCATCAACACACCAGCTACAAGAGTTGCTTTACCAGATTGAATCACCTTCCCTTGCTCCTTCATTGAGATAATAATCGGTAGTGAACCTAGAATATCTATGATCGAGAAAAGAATGAGTGTTACTGAAATGACTTGCTGAAAATTCATTTTTTGTAAGTTTACTATTTACATTGATTTAGACTACGTCCTAATTAGAAGTCACATATTACATAAAATGCAAAAAAAACAGAGGAGCCGATAACAGCTCCTCATATATTTTTAGCTATGTAATGTTAAAATTACCTTCTAGCGTACATTACTTCTTTTACAGCCTTAATTACTTTAGCTGGATTAGGTAAGTATTCGTCAACGAATGGTGCTGCGTACCCTAAGGATACATCTGCACTGTTAACTCTAGTTACAGGTGCATCTAAATAGTCAAAGGCATACTTTTGAATTTCATATGCGATCTCCGCTGATACGCCTGCAAATGGCCATGATTCATCTATTACTACAAGTCTATTTGTCTTTTTTACCGACTTTACGATAGTTTCGTGATCTAATGGACGGATAGTACGTAGATCGATTACCTCTGCTGAGATACCTTCCTTCGCTAATTCAACTGCTGCTGCCTTAGTCACTTCCATCATCTTATTAAAAGATACTAGAGTCACATCTGTCCCTTCTGATCTTACTGCTGCTTTACCTATTGGTACCAAGTATTCTCCTTCTGGCACTTCACCTTTAAGACCGTATAGTTGTTCTGATTCCATAAAGCAAATAGGATCTTGATCTCTAATCGCTGATTTCATCAAACCTTTAGTATCGTAAGGATCTACACAAGATATTACTTTGAGTCCTGGACAGTTAGCTAACCATGCCTCAAAAGTCTGAGAATGCTGCTGAGCCAATTG
>CALKJD010000072.1 GCA_937995755.1 uncultured Saprospiraceae bacterium
ACATAGAGCGCATTAGATGACCCACCATCACAAGCATTTGTACCTGTATCATTACAATTGAATGGAGATCTTATATGTGGTGGAGTATCACATAATCCATCACCATCCAGCAAACAATTTGAATTGGAAGGACAAGTAGTACCATTCCCATCACCTTCAAAAGTATGATAGAGATTCATACCATGACCTACTTCGTGAGTCAATGTTTTGTTCTGAGCTGTCTGTGAATTAAGATTTCCTACTGTACCAAAAGCATCGTATTGTACCACAGTACCATCTATCGCCGGAGGTGCTCCTGGAAAATAAGCATAACCTATTGCTCCAGTCCCAATTCCAGAAACTACCCAGATATTATAATACTGATCATTAGGCCAAAGACTTAAGCTTTTAACAGCTACATCTAATGGTCCTGGGATAATTCCTACCGAACTATAGCAACCTACTCCAGATGCACACACTCCAGATGCATCCACTCTATTGATACCTGTACTGAAATTGCCATTAGGATCTTGCTCTGCTAGACAATATTCAATATTACTATCTATACCTGTACTAAAGGCTCTGAAATCGTCATTCAATGCATCTATTGCGGAGATCGCTTGTGCATCAGAAATATTAGATCCAGTACCTATAGATTCTCCAAGGTGCATAATATGAATTACAACAGGGATGGTATATAGATTCGTAGATCTCGTTTCCGTCATATCATTATTACGCTCGGCATTCATCTTATCAAACAACAAACTGCGTTGCTTCTCAACCTGTTGACGCATCTCTGGATAGTCTTTAAGTAATTGCTCTCGAGCTTGATCATGAGAGCATTGTTCCTTCTGCGCTGATATAGGTATTGCTAGCAGACAACAGGCGAATAATATCCAAATTCGATTTAGAAAAATAGTATTAAAATTCATCATTAGATTAGGTGTGTAATGGTTAAATAATAGATTCAAAAAAGCCTATCGCATGAAATCCAATCCTTCATATAGATATAGGCATTCCTATATGAAATCATGTGAGATCATCAAAAATTTACTGCCATGTAGATCGGCCGATCTTAGAAAGTGAGCATTAAGATTTTAGCCATCAGTAAACGTACTGAATGGTAAAATGCCTAACGGCGAAATAAAAAATTAATATTGATTGTACTTATACCCTTATTACTTGCAATTTAATTAAAACAGCAACACTTACACAAATTTATTACTGATATTTTATAGCAAATTAGTGCTATTTATGGCATACCCTTAATAAAGCAATAGATTAGTAAGGGTTAACCTCTATTCATAAAATCTCTCATTCATTATTCAAGATACATACACTGTTTTAGAGGACAACAAACTGTATTCTTCTTGACTGTAATAGATTCTTTTACTAATTGATATAACAATTATTCATTCCTCCTTGCAGAAAAATCGCTCTTCTTTAAGATTCAATTATGGTCTTCTATAATCCAACATTTTGATTAATATTGTAAGCAATAATATTCTTTAACTAGTTCACCTTTCTATGCAAGCCAAAGACTGTCCACGTTGCCATAAACCATTTGGTTGTCTGATGGCTGATATCTCACAATGTCAATGTGCCAAAGTAGAATTCTCTCCCACCCTACAAGCGTGGTTAGCAAAGCATTACGATAATTGCCTCTGCTCAACATGCTTAGAAGATCTAGCAGAAGTTGACCGTATCGCACAAGTCATTCCGTTTCCAGAAGACAGTAAAGATATGGTGATGAAGTACCACTACTATATCGATGGAGGTAAGTATGTATTTACAGAACTATATCATTATCAAAAAGGATACTGCTGTGGAAATAAGTGTAGACATTGTGTCTATGGCAATCAGAGCTAACTCTTATCATTAGCACATCATCTAGATCAAAAACATAATAGATATGTACACAGAGTAATGTTGTCAAATCGTTAAACTAAGCGGCTTGCTCTCCATCTGTAATCACAATTGGCTATCTTACTCACTATGACTAAAAATATAGCTGTTTCCATCTTTTCCATATTACTGATTGGTCTTTTTGCCATGAAGGTTTCATCTATACAATTTGGAGCAAATGGCGATCGAATTTACAGTAGAGATGCTTGTATTGAAGATCTAAATCGTATAGCAAATGCTATTAAAAACACTCATCCAGCGCCATTTGATTATATCAATGAAAATGATTTCAACCATGTATTGCAATCTCAAATACTCGAACTAAATGATCAGAATACCCTCAGAGATTTTCATTGGATCGCAAGAAAACTAATCGCGACTATCGGCTGTGGTCATACCGCGCTCAATGGTCAAAACGAGGAAAGAAAAATACCTGATTCATTGCATTTCCCTCTAGATGCAAGATTTGTGGGTGATCAGCTATTCATTGCAAAATACAATGCTACATATCCAGATCTCAAGGCAGGAGCAGAAATACTAAGCATCAACGGACAAAGCTCTAAGTCGATGCTTTATAGTATGATGCAGAGGGTCTCATCTGATGGACTCAATGATGCCTTTCCAAGATTCTATATTAATAGAGAGGTGGACTTTTTTATCGAGAGTCACTTTAAGGTACCTACTCAATACACTTTAAGATTAGCAGACAATGGCACTAAAGTAATATCGGCCGGAGTGGCTCATAGCTCCTCTGCTGCCCATGGTATCGGCAACGATTCGTTATTATCTTTTGATATTGACCACGATCATGATGTGGCTATTATGACTATTCGTTCGTTCAATTATTATCGACAAAATTTCAAAGAATTTCAAAGCTATGTAGATAAAAGTATGGAATCATTGAGGCAGCACAAAACCAACAATCTCATCATAGATATCAGAGGAAATGGTGGTGGAGATCCTAATTGCGCTAACCACCTAATGCGATATATCTCTAATCAACCTTACCAATACTTCGACAAGAAAAACATGGGTTATCCAGATCTCAAAAAAGAAATATTGCCATTTGAAAATGCATATCAAGGAGAAACCTATATGATAATAGATGGTGGCTGTGGATCTACGTCTGGTCATCTAGCTTCACTAGTAAAATATAATAAGACTGCCACCCTTGTCGGTCAGACATCTGGCGCCACGTATAAGTGTCATGACAACAGTGCAAACATTACTCTACCCAACACTCAACTCAATCTGCATATCGCAAGACATACATTTCAGACCGCAGTAGAAGGCATGACTATGAGCGAAGGTGTAATACCTGATCTCTTAATCTCAAAGCCCATAGAAGATTGGAGTAATGGCAGCGATAGCGTCTTAGATAGTATCTATCAAATAATAAAAAGGTGAGGGTGAACAATACACTGCTATTTTGACTTTATACCCTTATGCAAATACTTAAAATCATACTTATATTAATTGTAGTTTTCATCTTGCTATTCGTGATAGTAGGATACGCGCTCTCAGCAAAGGGTTATACTGGAGCCAAGTCAGATCACTTCGATGGAAAAAGGTTTATTAATCCCACTGGAATCGCTGCCAATGGGTTACCTCAAGTACTGAAGTACATGATTTCACGAAAACCCGAACCGTGGGTACGAAACTATGAAACGGATGTAAGAGAGACACCACTAATACGTCCAGATAGTAATGGTGTAGACATCACCTTTGTCAATCATAGTACATTCATCATACAATATGAAGGTATGACCATCGTAACCGATCCTGTTTGGTCGCAGAGATGCAGTCCTGTACAGTTTGCAGGTCCAGCTAGATTTCGTCCTCCAGGAGTACGCTTAGAAGATATTGCTACTATAGATATGGTATTGATCAGTCACAACCATTATGATCATCTAGACAAAAATACCATATTAGAATTAATCAAAACACATAATCCAATATTCGTAGTGCCACTTGGTCTAGATAAGCTAATCCGAAAATGGGGCGCCACTAAAGTAGAGACTTTGGATTGGTGGGAAGCTACACAGCAAGGCAATGTATCAGTCACTTCTGTACCTGCAAATCACTTTACTAGTAGAGGAACATTTGATAGAGATGTATCTCTTTGGTGCGGCTATATACTAGAGCAAAATGGCCATAAGATCTACTTTGCTGGAGATACTGGTTATGGTGAGATATTTAAAGAAATCGGAAAACGACAAGGGCCTATTGATGTTTCACTGATCCCTATTGGAGCATATTTACCCAGATGGTTTATGTCGCCAATACATGTATCGCCTAAGGAATCTGTACTTATACACCAAGATGTTCAATCCAAGCAAAGTATCGGTATGCACTTCGGTACTTTCGCACTAGCTGATGATGGACCAGATAGACCACCAAACGATCTGGCGATAGAGATAGCACATCATAAAATGAAAGCAGGAGAGTTCATCGTACCTGATGAAGGTGTCAGTTACAGCTACCGCTTGAAATAATGCGATAATTACCTACATTAGATGTTTACAAATAAGGAAAACAATGATTACACCTATAGAAGAACTTCGTCGCAGAAATGATGCATATATCAATAATATGCTTCAACAAAAATCGCAGCACTCTCAAGAACATATCCAAGCGGCGACATTGATATTCGAAGAAAGAGGATTAGCCGATCCTGCAAAACAAGAATTAATCAAACAATATCCTGCACTTAGAAATGAAGTTTTACAAAAATATCAAGAAGGCATGTCTGCTGAAGATCTCGTGGGTTATATGACCTCTAAAGGAGTCTCCTTGCAAGATACTAAAGAGATGATCAAAAATGCCGTCTCAAAAGATCAAAAGGCATTTGAAAAAACGAATGACAGCAAAAGAAATAAAGGTATCCTAATCGCTATCATAGTTGCGGCCATTTATATGAGTGTGAGATTATGGATGAGAACCAGATCGTAAAGTATGGAGTAGCGTGGAATGGTATCATTATTCATATGCTCCAGACAATGCGTAATGCGATGGCAACCTGAATATCGAAATAGCTTTGGTCTAAAACAAAATGGACGCTTCCAATTGATATGGAAACGTCCGTATTTCAAATAGCGGAATGTAATCTTTTTAAGCACTCAGCAAATCGCTGAATCTATTCTTATTGGCGTATACTAATATAAGGCCTAATAACAAACCTAATACTGCACCTCCAATATTAGCCATATCATGTAAGGCGTGAAATAAAAACGCATTGAACATGATAGCTACCAAGATAGTCAATGCTAAAGGCACGAACTTATTGAGTAGTAACGCCAATCCTCCTAGTATCTCAAGAACGCCTATTATTTTTAAAAATCCAGATGTTGCATATATACCCATTAGTGTGCCACCGTCACCAGGAATAGCTGGAAAAGGCATAAAGCCTAAAAACTTGTTGAGACCAAATACTAGACAGAAAACGCCGAATAGAATTCTTAATCCCATGGTTATTTTTGGATTCATAATGATTTGATTTTGTGATTTGATTGAATTGATTGCACTAAAGATATATATTAACTAATTGAATATCGACAAAATACCCATCTATTCTTGTTGCAACAATAATGAACGGAATACAATTGCGATATTTGCAACACTTTACGACTCAGACAAAATCAACTATGGCTCAAATAAAAAACAAATCTGGATTCCATTCAAACAATCGTCATCAAGGTAAATATGACATCATTGCATTAGTGAAATCATATCCAGAACTAGAGCGCTATATCATAGAAAATAAGGTGGGTGAGAAAAGTGTGAAATTCTCAGACCCAAAGGCAGTCAAAGCATTGAATGCCGCATTACTTATACATTATTATGATCTGGACTATTGGGATATTCCTGAAGGTTTTCTTTGTCCGGCAGTACCAGGCAGAGCTGATTACATTCATCATATCGCTGAATTACTAGAAGGAAAGACTGTAGATATCAAGTTATTGGACATAGGTACTGGAGCGAATCTAATCTATCCTATTATAGCTTCTCATGAATATGGCTGGAGCGTAGTAGGTACTGATATAGATCAAGAGGTACTCAACTCTGCAAAGAATATTATCAATAACAATAAGCGACTACAGACTAAAGTTGACCTTCGACGACAACCTAATAAAGAAGATATCTTTCATGGCATAATAGATACCAAAGACTATTTTGACCTGACGATGTGTAATCCTCCATTCTACCAATCAGCGGAAGAAGCAGTAAAAAACAACGAAAGGAAGAATAAAAATCTTCATGGAAACAAATCCAACAAAGTAAAACGAAACTTTGCAGGTCAGGCGACTGAGCTATGGACTGAAGGTGGGGAAAAGCAATTTCTCAAAGATATGGTGTATCAAAGTCAAAAGTATGGCAGTCAAGTAGGATGGTTTACTACCCTAGTCTCTCGTGAGGCACATATACCCGCAATCAGTAAATCTATCGAATCTGTAAAAGCCAAAAGAGCGAAAATCATAGAGATGGGAACAAGTAATAAGGCTAGCCGAATTGTAGCTTGGAAATTTTAGTGTAATACAGCTACCAAATCACAGTTACATCGCCATACTTAGTCGATATACTTCCGTCGTCTAATTCTAATTCAGCCATCCAGATGTAGACACCTGGGACTACTCTTTGACCTTCAAATTTTCCATCCCAACCAAGTGCTGGTTGGCTGGGTGCTATATTGATTCTTTCCGCTATCAAACTTCCCCATCTATCAAAAATAAATAGCTTTTTTATCAATGCTGTTTTCTGATCGCCGTAGATCGTAAAATTTCCATTGGCATCATTGGTCGAAATGATATTAGGTGTAAGTATACCCGAATTGTAATCTAAAAATAGATGTAGTACCTGTATCGAATCACAATCTTGATCCGTAGATAGATCATACTCGTATATTCCAGATTGACTGTAGTTCGTATTATCTACTTCCCAATAATACTCATTGACGGCATACACCGTGTCATGAATCTCGTATGTTGGATGAATCATTAAATCTAGTACGGAAATAGAATCGCACCCTTCAGCAGTAACATTCTCTTCAGTATAGGTCCCACTGCTAAATAGTAACTCGCCAGTAATAGTCCATAGATACTCTCCACAGACATCTACCATTTCAAAGGACTCATAGCTTGAATGTATTGTCAAATCAAGCTCATAAATAGAATCACAACCAGATATATTAGTATAAGACTGATAATACATTCCTGACTCTAGATAAGTCTCTCCATTGACTTCCCATACAAGTGAATCACAATCTGCCAACGACTCTTGCATATAATCCGACGCTAGACTCAAGTCCAATACTATGGATGAATCACAACCTTCGACATTAGTCAAATCGTAAAAATATTCGCCATCAGCTATCAATGTGTCACCTTGATAAAATAGAGTATCGCAGGTCTTCATCTCTAGCATTACTTCTTCACTTTTAGTGATCTCTAAATTAATCGTCACAGTACTATCACAACCTGATACGTTTATTGTATCAAATGTATAGGTTCCTGACTCTGTATATAATCCATCATGCCATACAAGACTATCGCAAGCCTGCAAATCTAGTACCTGACTACCCACATCCAAGATGATTAATTGAAGACTCGAAACACTATCACAGCCATTCACACTTGTACTCTCTAATAGATATTCACCAGATTCAGTATATAATTGACCATTCCATTCGTAGCTTTCGCACTGAGTTATAGCAAGTGTATCTATTGTACTAGGCAAGATCTCTAGTAATAATACCGTCATACTATCACAACCATTTATACTTTGCTCCATAGTAGTATAGGTCCCTGATGAAAAATAAATTTCACCGCGCCAGTAGAAACTATCACAAGATATCGCTATCGTATCTTGCTGCATACTATTGTTTACTACGAGTTCTAGCATAGCTGTACTATCGCAATCATTTACACTTATGGTATCATGGCTGTATAATCCAGACTCTGTATATAAAACACCATTCCAAATCAAACTATCACATGTAGATATTATTTCTGTCTCATTAAGTACATCCATAATTTCAAGGTCTAAAACAGTCAAACTATCACATCCAAGAGCATTAGTCTCTTGATTAAAATACGTTCCAGATTCAGTATAGTTATTGCCATTCCAATCGTAGCTTTCGCAACTCTGAATATTGATAATTATACTATCACTGATGTTGATCGTCAAGTCTAACACCGCAATACTATCACAACCCGCTACATTACTTGTAAGATAAAAATAAGTATCTGAGTTATCGTATATAATACCATTCCATTCGAGACTATCACAACTCATCAAAGTTGTTGTTGACATACTAGACGTTAGAACCGTAAGCGTTAATTGTGTAATACTATCACAACCATTTATACTAATGTCTTCGTATTCGTAATCTCCTGATTCCAGTAGAGTATCTTGTGCTATAAAAAATGTATCACAGACTGTTATATCGAGATCCACAAAAATGGTATCTCTTACTTCCAACATCAATTTTGCAATTATACTATCGCAACCATTCTGATCTTCTACAATCTGTAAATAGTCACCCGGAATAGAAAGGCTCAAGCCATAAAAATCATAAGTACTTCCATTGCAAATCGAGCCTATGATTTCTGCAATACTCGGAAAAGAAACATACTGAGACATGTTATCAGTATAGTCACATTCTAAAATATCATAATCCTCTTCGTCGATAGATCCAGGTGTAACACCATCAGTATTGACCACCATAAAAAATTGTGTTAGATCAGTTGCCGCAAAGCTATATTGCAAACTTAGCAGACTTGTATTTTTATCGATCGGTAGTGTAGTCAAATATACTCCAACAAGAGTTCCTGTTGTCGTCGGATCTCCATCATAAAAGCTGACATACATACCTGACGCTGCATCTAGTGAAGCGTCTTCCAGATTGTGGATATCGAATGTAACTGTGTAAGTATCAGTCTCTATATCATAATCAACACACTGCATCTCTCCTACCAAATTTGCCGCAGGATTAAGCATATTTCCATCTTCATCTAATGTAGAAGCTTGCACCATAAAATTATTATATCTGCCATCTTGGTAGGTAGCGTTGTTTTCTTGGAATTGGGGTACGGTGCCATCGTCGTTGATATTGAGCACGTTATAGTTGTATTGATTCCAGATGCCACGTGCTGGTGCCCAGTGGCTGCCTTCTGGTGGGCCGAATACGGTGAGGCGAGATTCGCCTAATTCATTTCTGCAATTAACACATATTCTGGCTTGTCTAGTTGAATCTATACCGGCTATAATTGGTTTTTCCGTATCTGTGCCTGATCTACAAATAAAATTAATTACAGATGGTGCATTAGTATTTCCATTTCGAATAATTTGCAAATTCTCTTCATCTCGACAAACAATTTCTTTTATTCCGTCGCTATCTAAATCAAATGCCACAATTCCATTAGTCGCTTCAATGTCAGAAAATGGTAAAGTCCATATCCTTTTGAATAAACCATTGACATACACATGACATTCAATTGAATCAATTACAGCATATACTAAAAAGAAAGAATCTAAATTTCCGCTATTGTATACAACAGGCAAGCCAGTAGAATACGTAGAATTCAATTCCGGTTTATCGATTTTATCCAATAATTGCAGTACTCCATTATTATATTCATAAACATATATACCTGAAGTATTTCCTCCAATTTTGGAGGAGACAATCACATCCAATTTATTATCACTATTAACATCTGCTATTATCGTTAGACCATCTTGAAAAGATCCATCGATTTCTATATTATATGGAGTCATTACGTTTCCTGTTTCTCCATTAGTATTCGTAATTTCAACGTGATATATAGTGTATCCAGCCGCGAGTTCTAAACTACTATCGTCTCCATCTAATTCACCTGCTACACTTACTCCACGAGAAGAATTATAGCCCTTTCCGTTATCACCTCCATCACTAATTTTCACTCCAGTTAACGCATTATAGATTTCATTCAATATATAAACTTCAGGAATTCCATCTTTATTAAAGTCAGTAACTCCAAGGCTTTCAGAAACACTTGTTTGAAAATCTGAATCATATTCTACATTAGATATCCAATTAATAGAACCATCTAAATTATAAGATACTAGTCTACCTCGAAAAATCGGATCTACCTGAGGTAATCCGAAAAACCTTACAATGAATTCAATTTCACCATTTCGATTAGCGTCTACCACTGTCATCTCTAATATCCCAGGAGCTTCAATTATATATTTTGTACTACCATCTTTACTATCATTTACAATTATTTGCCCTAGCGAACTTGATATAGCTATTATTTCAGAAATACAATCTCCATCCACATCAATTACCAGGGGTGAAGTATATTCTGCTGTTTGCTCTTCACTCTCCCATTTCTTCTCTACTTGAAAATCAATATCAGCAATTTCATCTAAAACGTAACATAAATCACTATCTATAAGGCTACAGTTATTCTGCCCATATCCATCATAAGATATAGAACACAACGCTACAACACATAAGAAAAGAAATCTAAGTCCCATGAGATTATTATCTAATGTCTAATATTAAGAATAGAGCACTGCCACTATCGGCAGTGCTCTAAGTTAGAAGATATACTACAAATTATTGCTTAATAAACTTGATGAATGAAATATTTCCACTCCTATCTTCATATTGTAATATGTATAGACCAGGGAGAATATCTAGATTCAGCTGATAAGTAGCACCTTCGAATTCTATTGTAGAGATGCGATTACCTCTTATGTCTAATAAATTCATCTTGGTGATAGACATAGTAGATTCGATAGTCAAACTTTGATCTCCAAGTGGATTGGGATATATTGATACTTCATCTACTTGAGCATTCATTTGAGACCTCCTTGTAGTAGGAAAATCTCTATCTCTGCAATCAGGCTTAGGTACGTATATATACTTATAACAAGGAGTCATCTCGCATCTTTCGTTATCGCAATCAGGTACATCACACTTATATACCTTGATGTATACATCCTCTGTAAATGGACCGATAGGATTAGATCCCACTCCTAACGAACCAAAAGTATTGTTCGGAGATGTAGCCGTACTAGGTACACTTGGATCTAAATTCAGATTTGCGCTATAGCAATAAAACTGTCCAGTAGCTTCTAAGTTGAGATTGAGGTAATAACCTTGATTATTCTCTCTACAAATAATTTCCGTTGTATACACTTCTATATCACACCCTGAAATACTTGAACAGGGCTTTGGTGGACAGACAGTGAATGTCGTATTATCGCAATCTGGAAAATCTGAAATTGTAAATGTTTGACAACCTGCTGAGATTAATCCGTTAAAGGCTTCAAAAGCAGGTGCATTATAAAAATGAGTTTGGTTTCCAAAAAGATAAGTAGGGTTCGTGGAATCTGATCCAGGAATCCTAAAATCAAACGACCACGTATCATCAAAAGGGTCAGCAGGATCATTAGCTATACATTGAATGTTACTAATCTCTAAATCATTAAACTCCTTACAGCCAGAACAATACTCTGGTGGAAAGATATAATGGTAATATGTACATACGCCTATATTAATCGTTAATAACCACTCACCTTCTTGGATAAGAAATGGACCTATTCTATAGGTGTCATCACCTGCTCCAGTCTTGATCGTATAGCTTCCAGACTCGTTAGGGTATGGATCTCTTAGTGATCTTGTGATCTCCCAAGAATCACCCTGAGTACCATAAATAGGTACATCTACAAAGTAATAATCATCTGAAATATTAGCATCAGTATCATTATCACTGCATTCCCCTACATAAGCTGCTGTAATGTAACTACGGAAGTCATCCTGACAGATCTCGATTGAGTTACTTTGCTGTGTAGGCACCATATTATTACTAGTGGTCGAGAAAGTAAATTCAGCAAATAGATCAATACATTTCTCGTCGCCTAATGCCGACTTGTCCACAACAAAACAGAACGTACTATCTATTCGATCTATTTCCATATCTGTTATGACGGCACCATTGATCAAAATAGTATCGACGTCCCAAGTACCACATAAAAGCGGTAAATTAAAATCACCGCAAATAGTCATTTGATCTTTTACACAATTACTGATTCCTACCAATCCGTCAAATGTAGAGTCATATAACTGACCTGACCCAAGTGCACTTCCTGTACACTCTTCGCACATACCATCTATATATCCGTAACCAAAATGCCCTCCGCAACCACAATCACCGACGGTCATCTCTATTACTGCTATACTATCAATAAATTCTTTTGGAATTTTAAACCTGTGGCAAGACCAATCCAAGGCATCTATGCCATCATAAGAACAATTCGGATCAGTGTATTTCTCTTCGCATTCTAAAAAATCAGCATCCAAACATAACTCATCGTTTGGCGCTCTATTACATTGAATATTTACAAACGGTTGTGAATTCAAATGCCCAGCAGGGTTCTCCAAAATGGCTGAATACCATATAGTAAAGTCCCTATTCTCTTCAGTCACTTTAAATCGCTTGGTGAGTTTATTCACTCCACGGCTTCCTGCACAAGAATAGCCATTCGGTAGTGTATGCCCATATTGATTATTAAGTTTCAGCGCTTTATTGCCAAATTTCACCATATCAAAACCTACCAAAGGATCTATACCTGTAGTTACGATTTCGAATTCTTTAGCAGAAGGTAATGTAAGCACATCTTCCCATACAACAGGATTATTAGCCGCATCTACCAAACTACAACTGTCACTTCCATTGAAGTACGTAGTCCTCTCCCCCTCATAATACTGAAAGTCATCTTCAAATCCTCCATTATCACATATCAAATTATCCACTTGAGCATGCGCACTGAATGCAAGTAATTGGAAAAAAGCCAGTATTAAACTCATTCTCTTATGTGGGATATTATTTTGGTTTTGTGATTAGCGAATCTGGAAATAGGTAAAAGATCAGTTAATCGTGTTTGTAAAAATGAAAAGTTCCCCTTCATGATTAGATAGTTTGTTATACTATTCTATCATACAATGACATCTTCATAACCGCCATAGTTATGTCAAAACAAAAATTTAAAAAGTGAAAAAAGTGAAATTCTAAAAGCAATTATAGGTGGCATCATATTCAGGAAGTAGTACAGGTTGCAAAAAATAAAATTATCATTGCTCAACTACAAATACATTTTCAAACACCACAACCATTTAGTTTAAAATTTCAAAATAAACACATAACACCAAACTAATTACCGAAAAAAACCTAATGTTCGACTAACTATTTTGGTCGGTCTATGTACAGATTTTTAATCTGTGACCTAACATATAATGTTCGTCTAATTAATAGCAACAATGAAAATTGAATATCAATATGCTTTCGTTGTAGCTACTCAATCCAATCATAAGTGACTATCAGCTTACAAAAGGTAGGTATTATAACCTATCTGCGGCTAAACTTGACCCAAAACTTATCTATTGGCAATATATTAGCGTATTGATAAACAAACACCTAAACAAATAATACAGAAATGAAATACTTATTTACCCTTTTAGCAACATGTTTTGTACTTGGATTATCTGCCCAAACATCATCAGATAAAGCATCAAAATTTATCGATGATCAGATAGAACTAGTAAAAAATGGCCTTGCGTCACAAAATACCATGCTTGCCCAAAACGAAGAGCTTACTCAAGAAGATAAATTAAAACTTACTGAAAAGCTTACATTATCTCAAGATCAAATCGTGAAGATCAAAAAAGCATTGGTACAAAATAGTAAAGCGATATCAGATCTTAACAATTCTAACATAGCTCAATTAGAAAAGAATGAAAGACTTACAGGATTAGAAGCTGCAAGAGATCATATCATATACCAATCTTTGACTCCTGCTCAACAAACGGCATTCAAAGCAAGTAGGAATAAATAAAAATTATTCTTA
>CALKJD010000073.1 GCA_937995755.1 uncultured Saprospiraceae bacterium
GTCGCGGTCTGACCGTCAGACAAATCACCGCTATTTACTTGTGCACCTACTACATGATATAATAGTACATCTGTCAAAGCTCCACTAGGGTCTGCTAGTAAAGCATCTACTGCACCTTCTGGCAAAGCGGCAAACGCATCATCTGTAGGAGCAAATACAGTGAAAGGTCCGTCACCTGAAAGTGTGCCTGCTAGACCTGCTTCGATTACAGCGGCCTCTAAAGTATTGTGGTCTTCACTATTAACAATAATATCTACTACTGTCTGTGCAGATAAAGATACCGATAGTATCATGGATAGAAATGTGTAAAAAATTGTTTTCATAGGTTTTAGATTACTAGTGGTTAAATAATTATTCTATTACCTTATGTGCTATTTAAAGTGAAAGGGTTGCTTCTAGTCGAAAAATTTATCTAATTATCAAAATTTCAATGATGTTTGAAGGACGAACACCTCTATGAAAGAAATCATTTATAACCATCTCAGATTACAGCGTACTAGGTTTGAAAGAGCCTCGACTGAATTCGGTTTACATCCGACAGTGAGTTATATCCTTGCCTTTCTACTTTTTGCTGGAATGAGTTATATGCTTTTATCACGAAGTACAATCGAAAAATGGGAATACATCACAACAGCTATTTTAGTTTTCTATCTACTAGCTAGCACCGATAGATTAAGATTTTACAAACAAATTTATTCGGCCAAAACATTTACTCGAATACGGCTAATAGAGAATGCTATTGTCTTAGCTCCATTTGTTCCATTCTTAATTTATTTTGGTGCATACCATCAATTGATTGCCTTGATATCTATTGCTGGATTAATGTCCATTCTCAATGGAACCAAATTAGGATCTTTCACTTTATCTACACCATTTTATAGATTTCCATTTGAATTTACTGCAGGATTTAGATTGAGTTGGATTGTTATATTAGGACTTTATATTTTAGCATTCATAGCCATCACTGTCGACAATTCTTTACTAGGCATTTTCGCTTTATTGGTACTCGCTTTGAGTTCTATAATGTACTACCAATATTCTGAGCCAGAATATTACATTTGGATACACAACATGGATAGTAGATCTTTTTTGATTCACAAAATCAAGATTGCTCTAGGCTATACCACATTAGTTTGTCTGCCATTATTGGTTGTAATTATATTCATGTGGCCATCACTCACGCTTTGGGTTATATTAGGAATGGTATGCGCATTATTATTTCTATCCACGTGCATTGTTGCTAAATATTCTATGTACCCTAATATTTTCAATCTGCCCATTGCCTTGGCATTATCCTTAGGATTCGTAGCACCACCAATTTTATTAATTCTATTTCCTTATTTATTCAAGAGAGCTGCTAAAACTTTAAAGTCTACATTATCATGATACAAATCACACAGCTTGAAAAATCATTTGGCAATAACTTAGTACTGGACCATATCAACATTCAGTTTCCTAGTGGTGAAGTATCTGGCTTAGTAGGTCGCAATGGTGCTGGCAAGACTACCCTCTTTCACTGCATTGCTGGACTAGAGGATCATGCAGGGAAAGTCGCTGCTGAACATTCACCACTAAAAGACCACTTAGGATACCTACCTACTAACCCTTATATGCTGAGCAGAATTACTGGGAGAGAATATATCCAACTGATAGCCAATGCACGAGGAGTGCAAATAAACTCGATAGATCAGAAAAATATTTTCGATCTTCCACTCGATCGATATGGTGAGCATTATTCCACAGGTATGAAAAAGAAGTTAGCACTCACTGCCATACTGATGCTTGAAAATCAATTCTACCTATTCGACGAACCATTTAGTGGTGTAGATCTAGATAGCAATATCATCATAAAGGCGATAATTAAAAGGCTCAAGTCATTAGGTAAGACTATATTGATATCATCACATATATACAATACACTCGCTGAGGTTTGCGATACGATACACGTACTTGATAAAGGAAATATTACTAAGTCGATCACCGCAGAAGATTTTGACCAACTCGAAAGTATCTTAGAAGATGGTACTGTAGATCGATTAATAGAAAAGCTAGAAATTAAGTAACCATATGGAAATAAAATCCCCCATTCCGAAAGATATCAGAATAGGGGAATTAATATTTTATAGCTTGTATATAGTAATAAATCTAAACTGCCATTTCATTCATTTTGCTTACCGCGATTAATGCTTGGCTGATATCATGAATAAGATCATCAGCATTTTCGATACCTATAGATAGTCTCACTAAGTTATCCGTAATTCCCATTTGTATTTTTGCAACAGGATCTACTCCAGCATGTGTCATACTACATGGATGTTGAGCTAAACTTTCTGTACCTCCCAAAGAAACAGCAAGCTTAAATAATTTCAATTCATTGAGAAACTTAAACGCTTCTTTTTCACCACCTTTGACTTCAATAGAAATCATTGCGCCAGGAGAGCTATATTGTCTCTTATAAATGTCGTAAGATCTTGTACCTTCCTCTAGCAAATCTAGATAATGTACTTTGTGAATCAACTCATGATCTTTAAAAGTATTTGCAACCGCTTTAGCATTTTGCATTTGCTGATCCATACGTAGTTTCAAAGTTTCTAGACTTCTAGTAAGTAACCAACATGTATTAGGACTCGCCATGTTACCTAAGAAAGTTCTTAGCACCTTTACCCTATTCATATGCTCTTGCTTACCTAATACTGCGCCTGCGATAAGGTCACTATGTCCACCGATATACTTAGTCGCAGAATACATAACTAGATCCGCTCCGTGCTCCATAGGATGACACCAGATAGGTCCCATGTAAGTATTATCAACAGCTAATACTACTTCTTTATCTTCTGTCTTATATTTATCACCAATCTCTCTGCACATGCTAATATCCATTACAGCATTAGTTGGATTGGCAGGAGTCTCTAGATAGATCATAGCAAGCTTGTCTGCTTTACCAGTTTCCTCTATCATTTCTATAATATCTTCTTTAGTATGATCTGCTCTGATCCCTACTGACTCTACACCAATCCGAGGCAGTAGATGATTGATGAAGTGATCTGTACCACCGTATACTGGAGAACTATATACCAATAAATCTCCAGGCTTAAGAAACTCCATCAATACAGTACTGATCGCAGACATTCCACTTTCGAATACTGCACAATCATCAGATTGATCCCAAAGACATAATCTATTTTCAAGAATCTCAAGGTTTGGATTATTGATACGACTGTATATTAAACCTTGCTCTTCATCTTCACCTTTATTACGCAATCCATATGCTACTTCGAAAAAAGCTTTCCCCTCTTCTGCTGTTTTGAATACAAATGTAGAGGTCTGAAAAATAGGTGGTTTGATCGCTCCTTCTGAAAGTTCAGGCTTATAGCCATAGCTCATCATCAAACTTTCTGGTGCGTTCTTGTGGTCTTTGTTATTCATTGTTTCGATATTATTTATTGGCTTGGAATGCTCTAAACTACCTTGATATGGTCAAATATTCTACAAGCAATGACTTATAAAGACTTTTATTCAGCATATGTAAATAAAAAAGAATATTTTGCCACTCACTTCATGTATTTAGGTGAATACACAGAAAATAATTCGTTATGACATACACTTTAGATGCTACAGATCGCCGCATCATCAATCTATTAGAGCGAGATGCCAAGATGACTATTAAAGACATCGCTGCGAATCTCAAGATGTCGACTACACCCATATTTGATCGGATCAAGCGATTAGAGAAAAGTGGTTACATCAAAGGATATACAGCCGTAGTGGATAGTAAGATGATGGGTTTTAATTTGATTGCCTATTGTACGGTTACTCTAGAGACTCATCACAAAGAGCAAATCAATCAATTTGTCAATGATGTCCAAAAGCTATCTGAAGTCATCGAATGCTACCACATCGCTGGACTATTCGATTATCTTCTTAAAGTATATGCTAGAGATATGAGCGATTATCAGCTTTTCATTTCGGAAAAACTAGCCTCAATAAAGAATATTGGCAAAGTGCAAAGTTCTTTTGTGATGACAGAGATCAAGAGTGAAAGAGCCTTACCTGTTTTGTAAGCATTTTACATTATTTTACAAATGAAAAAGCCAAAATATACCACCATCTAAATTGCTAAGATTACTTTCGCATAAGTACCAATATCTACGTCATAGACCATGTTAAACCACAAGTCCATCACATACCTTACACTTCTATTGATCCTATCTCTGTTCATGAGCTGTGCCCTGCGCAATGACAATGAAGAACCCTACGACTTTGCTTGGGATATGTCAGTAGAGAATCGTACAGGCAAGTCTAATGACCATTATATCAATGATGGCAAGCATCGTGGCATGAGTGTCTTTAGATGGCGTAATGACATGTACGAATCACTGAATCAATTGGTCAAAAACAATATAGAATGGGTAGCGATAGTTCCTTTTATGTATCAGAGAACAGATACCACTAAAGTGATGCGTCCCAGAAAAAATATTGGCTTATGGACAGAGCGTGACTCATCATATATCAATGCCGTCAATGAAATACATCAGCGCAATATGCACATCATGTTTAAACCACATTTGTGGATGGAAACAGGCTGGAGATCTAATATAAAAATGGATTCCCCTCAGGAATGGGATACATGGTTTGATTCCTACGAAAGACATATGCTACATTATGCCACGCTAGCAGAACATCTAAATATAGAATTACTCTGTATAGGTACAGAGTTCAGATCATCTATCAAAGCCCAGCCTCATAGATGGGACAAACTGATCACTAATATCAAAAGTATATATCATGGTAAACTTACCTACGCAGCGAACTGGGATGGTGAATTCGATGATGTAAAATTTTGGAGTCAACTAGATTACATTGGTGTACAAGCATACTTTCCATTGACCAATAAAAACAACCCAAGATTATCAGACATAAAAGAAGGTTGGAATAAGCATGTAAAAATGCTAGAAAAGCTATCCAAGAAGCATAACAAACCCATTCTGTTTTCAGAAATAGGATATCGAAGTGATGCATCTGCCACGATAGAACCCTGGGTCTGGGGATCACAGCTAAATACTACTACCAATACCAAATCTTTTAGTACACAGAATCTAGCATACGAAGCCTTATTCCAAAAATTATGGGATAAAGATTGGTTTGCCGGCATGTATTTCTGGCAATGGCATACAACCTCTGTCGAACATGACGAACATGAAAACATGGAATTTACACCAAGGTACAAACCTGCAGAAAACACTATGGCGAAATGGTATTCGAAAAGTCTGACGAACTAAACAAGCTAAGTTCAGAATCTCTGTCATTATTGATCAAGTGAATCATTTAGACCTATCACAAGACTGAACCAATAAGTAGATTTTAATCAAATACGGCAAAGTAACTTTTGCCACTTACAAAAAAACCATCCACATAGACATCACGAATCATATCTAGTTCTATTTCGCCACTTCCTATATACTGAATCGTACCTTCGACTACTACATCTACATCACTTGAAAGTGCATCTACAAACTCAAATTCTACAATATCGTAATTGTAATTATTTGATGTAGCGAAAAACTCTTCATCGCATATGCGAAGTTCGACTCTCATGCTGCCATCATCTAGCTTATATATTTCTGCCCAGCTACTACTGCATAACCACGGCTCCACTTGATTTATCTCAATATATGCGGCATCCCAATTGCCTAAGTAATTCTCTTCATTGGTACCACAAGCTGTAAGACTTACAATTATCACCGACAAGCAAATGTATAGTTGTTTCATTTTAAAGTGTTTTTTGAATTTTAAATACTACTAATCTTTTACAAAAAGGCCTTCACCATTAAATGGAGGAAGCTCTGCACCCTCACTATCTCGATACTGATACGTCAGTTGGAGCTCTTCACCTAGCATTCTCACTTCTCCACTGTAAGCCCAATTCAATTCATCATCGATGCTTTCTATATAGATAACACCCTCAGACTCAGAAGTAGAAACAAAAGTGTAAATGTCTCTATCAAAGTCAACTATCATTATATACTCCCCATCT
Source organism: uncultured Saprospiraceae bacterium (assembly GCA_937995755.1). Taxonomy (GTDB): domain Bacteria; phylum Bacteroidota; class Bacteroidia; order Chitinophagales; family Saprospiraceae; genus UBA1994. Next base: position 6,035 of record CALKJD010000073.1, read on the forward strand.
GTCGATTGAGCTACTTTAAACCTGGCTTCGTAAATTTCATTACCTGATACTTTATTGACAGATAGTGCATCTGTAGACCAAGAACCTAATACAGCGCTATCATCCTCGCCACAACGTGTAAACAATAAAATAGAAAACAATGCTGCAAGCAGTAATTTCATCATATAAGATTTTAATTATCAATTAGTAACATCAAAACGAGTTACTTCTCTTAATTTCGTTGAAACAAACTGTGAGGGTAAAGTTAAACTCTAGACTCTGCGTTAAAATATATAAATGATAGATCCAAAAGAACTCTGGGTGGGCGATACGCTCCAAGTAAAATCTACAGGTATTGTAGGTAAATATGATAGCCATAAAGGATCTTTCGTAATTATAGACTGTAAAGGCAACAAGATATCAGCAGACAAAT